>VXNE01000038.1:0-3254 GCA_009840715.1 Gammaproteobacteria bacterium | reverse complement strand
GGGCTACGCCGCTTGATCGCCCGCGCCGCGTCTGGAAAATGACGCGACGTTTTTCGAGGCGAGAGCACCCATGGCAATCGAGGAAGGCAAGGCGGCACCGCCCTTCACCCTTGAGGACACCGACGGCAATCCGGTCGCGCTCGGCGATCAGCGCGGCAAGCACGTCATCGTCTACTTCTATCCCAAGGACGACACGCCCGGCTGCACCAAGGAGGCCTGCGGCTTCCGCGACCTCTGGGGCGACATCCAGGACGCCGGCGCCGTGGTGTTCGGTGTCTCTCCCGACGGCGGCGCTTCGCACCGCAAGTTCGTCGACAAGTACGACCTGCCGTTCACGCTGCTCTCGGACCCCGACCGGGAGATGATGACCACCTACCAGGCCTACGGCGAGAAGATGATGTACGGCAAGAAGCGGATGGGCGTGATCCGCTCGACCGTCTGGATCGGCCCGGACGGTAACGTCATCAAGCACTGGCGGCGCGTCCCGAAGGCAGCCGACCACCCACAGAAGGTCCTCGAGGCGCTCAAGGGCGCATGACGTTGCGCTTTGCCGGGGCCGCTGCCACCATGACGCCGTTGCCAGGGGGAGTCACTGCATGAAGTTCGGAATCTTCTACGAACACCAGCTGCCGCGGAACTGGGACGAGAACAGCGAGCACAGGCTGCTGAAGGACTCCCTCGACCAGATCGAGCTGGCCGACCGGCTGGGCTTCGACTACGCCTGGGAGGTCGAGCACCACTTCCTGGAGGAGTACTCCCACTCCTCGGCGCCCGAGGTGTTCCTGGCCGCCGCCAGCCAACGCACGGAGAACATCCGGCTCGGCCACGGCATCGTGCAGATGACGACGAACCACCCCGCCCGCGTGGCGGAGAAGATCGCGACCCTGGACCTCGTCTCCGACGGACGCGTGGAACTCGGCCTCGGCGAGGGCTCGTCGGTGACCGAGCTGCACCCCTTCAACCTGCGCTTCCGCGACAAGCGAGACATCTGGGAAGACGCCGTCCGCTGCACCCTGCCGATGTTCTGGAACCACGGCTGGGAGTACGAGGGCGAGTACTTCCGCTTCCCGCTCCGCGCCGTCCTGCCGAAGCCCCTGCAGAAGCCGCACCCGCCGCTCTGGATCGCCTGCTCGCAGCTCGACACGATCAAGTACGCCGCGCATCGCGGCATGGGGTCGCTCTGCTTCAAGTTCGTGAGCCTCGAAGCCGCGGAGGCGTGGGTGCACGCGTACTACAACACCTTCATCCACCAACAGGAACGGCTCTGCGAGTACCAGACAAACCCGAACATCGCCGTGGTCTCAGGGTTCATGTGCGCGGAAACGGACGAGGAAGCCTGGCGAAAGGCCGATGGCTGGACCTTCTTCCAGTTCGCCCTGCAGCTCTACAACAAGGAAGGCCCGTTCGAGCCCGGCACCAACAACTTCTGGGAACGCTACCAGGAGTGGAAGCAGACGCCGGCCGGACAGAAACGCTCCGGCAGCGAACTGATCGGCTCCCCGGACACGATCCGCGAGCGGCTGCTCGAACTCGAGCGGGCGAACGTCGACCAGGTCATCCTGCTGAACCAGGCGGGCAAGAACACCCACGAGGACATCTGCTCGAGCCTCGAACTCTTCGCCCGCGAGGTGATGCCCGAGTTCAAGGCCCGGCACCCGGAGCAGGAGGCGTGGAAGGCGGCGGTCCTGAACGGCGAGATCACGCTATCCGAGATCGACACCGAGCCCTACAACTTCGCCGCGCGCCTGAAGCCGACGCAGGTGTCGACGAAGCAGGCGCGGGACATGGTCGCCGGGGTGACCGGGCGGCCGGCGTCCGAGGCGATCCGGAACTGACCCGGCCGCGGTTCGTCCGCCGTCGGTCAGAGATTGTCGCGGTAATCCGCCTCGACCATCGCGTCGATGGCCTCTGCCGTCTCCGGAGGGGCGTTCCTTTGGGCGGCGAACATCTTGCCGAACGAAACCTGGTGCCTCTCGCCCCACGTCTCGGGCTTCCAGACCCGCCCGCGCAGGAACGCCTTGGCGCAGTGGAAGAACACCTCCTCCACTTCCACCCGGATGGCCAGCACCGCCGGCTTGCCGCGGGCGGCAAGGCGTTCGAGCAGTTCCGGTTCCGGCGTCAGTGACGCCCGGCCGTTGACGCGGAGGGTCTCCGGCGTCCCGGGCAGGAGGAACAGCACGCCGACTCGCGGGTTCGCGAGAATGTTGTGGTGCCCGTATGCGAGGCGGTTGCCGGGCCGGTCGGGGATCACCAGGTGCGTTTCGTCCTCGACCAGGACGAACCCGGGACCGTCGCCCTTGGGCGAGGCGTCGATGCGCCCCTCGGCGTCGGCGGTCGAGAGCACGAGGAAGGGCGACCGGGCGATGAAGTCGATGGCAAACTCGTTCAGACGCGGCTGGTTCTTCTCGGCCAACCCCGGGATTTCCGCCCCGATGACATCGCGCAGTTCCGCTTCGGTCTGGATGACGTGCATGACGACTCTTCTCCGGCTCCGCCGTCGCAGCGACGGCCCACGCCACGCATCTTACACGGGGCGCACGCGGGGGCCGCGGGCACGCTGGTTTCTCGCCTTCGCGGCGATCGTCACCGCCGGTCCCCCGGCAGTCGCCAACGAGGCCGAACCCGCGGAGCGCTCCTTCCTGGAGCAGCCTCGCCGCCTGATCTACGAAGGCAGGAGATCGGGCGAGGGCTACTTCTCCGCGGACGGCGCGTCGATGGTCTTCCAGAGCGAGCGGCTTGCGGACAACCCCTTCTACCAAATCTACATGCTCGACCTCGTGACCGGCGACACCCGCCAGGTCTCCACGGGCGTCGGCAAAACGACCTGTGCCTTCTTCCACCCCGACGGCTCGGAGATCCTCTTCGCCTCCACGCACCACGATCCCCGTTCGCTCGAGCTGCAGCGGGAGGAGCTGGACTTCCGCGCGTCCGGCCGGGAGCGCCGCTACGCCTGGGACTATGACCCGGAGATGGACCTCTATGCGGCGGCCAACGAGCCGGGAGCCACGCCGCGTCGACTGACCGAGGCGCGCGGCTACGACGCCGAAGCCAGCTACTCGCCCGACGGCGAGTGGATCGTGTTCACGTCGAACCGGGAGGCCTACGCACGGGTCCTTGACCGCCGGGAGCAAAAGCTGCTTGAGACCGATCCCGCGTACTTCGGCGAGATCTGGATCATGCGCGCCGACGGCAGCGAACCGAAACGCCTGACCCACACGCCCGGATACGACGGCGGCCCGTTCTTCTTCGCGGAC
>VXNE01000443.1:12012-19531 GCA_009840715.1 Gammaproteobacteria bacterium | reverse complement strand
ACAGGTCCAGCTCGACGTCATCCATCTCCCCTGCGTCGACAATGCCGAGCTTGTTGGCTAACACGGCGTCACCGGCACCGGGCTCATACTCTGCCTCTACGTTGCCGGTCGTGTCGTAACGGCTGTTCACGGGATGGGTACCTAGCGGTGGCGTATCGTCCCGGTTGACTTCGGCGATGCGTGCTCGCGGCGCATCGTTCGCTCGACCTAGTCCATCCTCGCGCGTGCCTGGTCCGCCCGGGGCCGCGAGAGAGTCTATCAACGAGGCGGCTGGCCCGGCGGCATCGGAACAGCGTCTAATGTGTGTCTTGAGGGACTGCAAGGAACAACTCTTGCGCGGTCGCGGCACGTACGATCCGGCGTCGGGCTTCTCCGCCGACTACCGACGGTTCTACGACCTCGACCTCGGCCAGCGCTTCTTCGAGGTGGACGCCGGGGGCGAGCGCCTCGCGGTGCAGTGGTTCGAACCGGAGGGTCGGGTGCGGGGCACGGCGGTGGTCGTGCACGGCTACTACGACCACGTCGGCCTGTACGGCCACCCGATCCGGTATCTCCTGTCGCGGGGACTCGCGGTGCTTGCATACGACCACCAGGGCCACGGACTGTCGACGGGCGCCCGGGTGACGGTCGACTCGTTCGACCGCTATGTCGACGGCCTCGAGGCGGTGCTCGACGCGGCCTCCGCGGAGTTGCCGGAACCCCAACACGCGCTCGCGCAGAGCATGGGCGGCGCGGTGCTGATGGAATACCTGATGCGCCCGGGACGAAAGACGTTCGAAGACGTGGCCCTGTTCGCGCCCCTCGTACGCCCGAAGGCCTGGCGGCTCGCCCGGCTGGCTTACCAGGCCGTACGGCCGTTCGCCTCCCGCATCGCGCGCGGGGCTCCGCAGAACACGGAGGACAGGGACTTCGTGGCGTTCCTGAAACGCGACCCGCTGCAGACCTGGGTCCTGCCCGTGCAGTGGGTCGGCGCCTTGGCGTCCTGGATACGGCGTTTCGAGGCGTACCCGCGAGACGGGCGCCGGGTGCTCGTGATCCAGGGCGGGCGGGACGGTACCGTGGACGGACCCCACAATGTCGGCGTGCTGCGGCGCCTGTTCGAAGTCGAACTGCTGGAGGTTCCGGAAGCCCGGCACCATCTCGTCAACGAGACCGGCCCCGTGCGCGAGCGCATGTGGCGGTTCCTCGACGGGCACCTGGCCGGCGGAGCACTTGCCGCTGGTGGGACAAGTCCGACAGACTCCCCGGCATGAGACAGGCTCTCGAAGAGATCTTTACCGCACAGCGGGTGCGGACCTCGGCGGAAGATCTTGGCGTGTGGGGGGTGGACTGGACGCGCAGCTTCCCGGTCGCACCCGGGGCAGTGGTGTTCCCGGAGACGGTGGAGGAAGTCGTGGCGGTGACGCGCCTCGCGAACGAGAGCGGCTTCGGTCTCGTGCCGTCGGGCGGACGCACCGGGCTGTCCGGTGGGGCCGTGGCGTCGAACGGCGAGGTGGTTGTCTCCTTCGACCGCATGAACCGGGTGCTCGACTTCAACGCCATCGACCGCGTCGTCCGCTGCCAGGCCGGGGTGGTCACCGCGACGCTGCAGCAGTACGCCGCGCAGCGCGACCTGTTCTACCCGGTGGACTTCGCGTCGAGCGGCTCGAGCCAGATCGGCGGGAACGTTGCGACCAACGCCGGCGGCATCAAAGTGATCCGCTACGGCCTCACCCGGGACTGGATCGCGGGGCTCAGGGTCGTGACGGGGGCGGGCGACGTGCTCGACTGCAACAACGGGCTCGTCAAGAACGCGACGGGGTACGACCTGCGGCACCTCTTCATCGGTGCGGAAGGCACGCTCGGGTTCGTGGTCGAGGCGGACATCCGGTTGCTCGAGGCCCCGCCGCCGCAACGCGTCATGGTCCTGGGCGTCGAGCGCATCTCGAACATGCTGAACGTGCTAAGGAGCTTCCAGGCCACGGTCACCCTGTCGGCGTTCGAGTTCTTCTCCGAGTCCGCCCTGCAGCACGTACTCGCACACCGGGACGTGCCGCGGCCGTTCGAATCCCGCGCCCCCTACTATGCCCTGCTCGAGTTCGACGCGGCCGGGGAGGACGCCGCGCTCGAAACGTTCGAGGAGACGGTCGGCGCGGGCTGGGTCGGGGACGGCGTCGTCAGCCGTTCCGACGCCCAGGCGGAGGCGCTCTGGACGCTGCGGGAGGGGATCTCGGAGAGCATCGCCCCCCGCACGCCGTACAAGAACGACCTGTCGGTGCGGATCTCCGACGTTCCCGACTTCCTGGACGAGATCGACCGGACCGTCGCCGAGCACTATCCGGACCTCGAGGTCTGCTGGTACGGCCATATCGGCGACGGGAACCTGCACCTCAACATCCTCAAGCCGGACGATGAGTCGATCGATGCGTTCTACGAGCGCTGCCACCGGATCAGCCCGGCGCTCTTCGAGGCGGTGCGCGCGCGTCGGGGGAGCATCTCCGCCGAGCACGGCGTGGGGCTCCTGAAGCGGGACTTCCTCGAGTTCTCGCGCTCCCCGGCGGAGATCGCGCTGATGCGCAACGTCAAGCGCGTGTTCGACCCGAACGGCGTGATGAACCCCGGGAAACTGCTGGCCGCGTAACGGCGCTACCGGCGCGCCAGGCCGTACTCCTCGGCCGCATCCTCGATCCAGAGACGGACGTAGTCGGCGTAGCTGCGCCGTACCACCAGGTCGAAGGACCCGTCGGCTTGCCCGGCAACCAGGGCGGACGCCTTGGCGAACACGGTTTGCACGCACCGGCCGGCGGGGAAGTTCCGCGGGTGGAAGTCGTACGGGCTCGACTTCTGCAGTACGCGGCCTACGGCCGGTCCCGAAAGGTTCAGGAAGCAGTTCGCGCCGCTCGTGTCCACGATCGAGAAGGACCCCGCCAGGGTGTCGCGCAATCCCCGCTCGAGGTCCGCCTCCCTCCCGGCGGGCACGACGATCAGCCACTCGTCCGGCCCCAGCCAGTAGACGGCAGTGTCTCCCGCGAAGCGCCACGTGCGGGGTTCGAGGGGCAGCTCGACGCCCGTCGCGGTTGCAGTGGCGTTCCGGAACCCGGCCTCCCGCAGGTCCCCGCGCAGGTTCAGGCATCCCCGGGGGGACAGCGCGTGTAGCACCACGCCGGGATCGTCAGACATCCTGGGCCGCCCCTTCCGGGTCGTAGAACACGGGGTCCACGATCGTGACCGGTATGTCCCTGCCGTTGGCGAGGGAGCAGTGGAGGATCTCGCCGAGACGCTTCCGGCCGCCGCGCACCAGGCCGAGGGCGATGGGGCGCGACAGTCGTGCGCTGTAGTAACCGGACGTGACGCAACCCTGGTTCGGGCCCGCCCGGGCGGACTCGCGGGCGTTCACGAGCGGCGCCCCTTCGGGGAGTACCACGTCGGCGCTGGCGAGTCCCACGAACTGCAGCCGGTCCTCGCGCAGGTGGTCCGCCAGGGACAGCGAGCGGTCGCCGAGGAAGCCGAAGGGCTTGTTCGCGCGCACGGACCAGTCCATCCCCATGTCGCCCGGTGTCATGGACCCGTCGGTGTCCTGCCCCACGATGATGAAGCCCTTCTCGGCGCGCAGCACGTGCATGGTCTCCGTGCCATAGGGCGTGATGCCGAACTCGCCGCCTGCGTCGACCAGCGCGTCCCAGACTTCGCGCCCGCGGTGGGCGGGCACATTCACCTCGAAGGACAGTTCGCCGCTGAAACTGATGCGGAAGACGCGCGCGGGGACGCCGGCCACTCGGCCCTCGCGCACGTCCATGAAGCGGAAAGCGTCGCGGGACAGGTCGATGTCGTCGCTGAGCTTGCGGAGCACGTCCCGCGACTTCGGTCCGACGAGAGCGGCCGTGGCCCAGTGGTCGGTGACCGAAGTGCAGTAGACATCGAGGTCGGGCCACTCGGTCTGCCGCCAGAGTTCGAGCCATTCGAAGACGGCCTCCGCATTGCCGGTGGTCGTGTGTACCAGGTAGCGGTGCTCGGCGATGCGGGCCGTGACGCCGTCGTCGAAGATGGTGCCGCCCTCGTGCAGCATGAGTCCGTCGCGCCAGCGCCCGACTCCGCGCCGGAGGAAGCCCGTGGTGTAGATCCGGTCCAGGAATACGGCGGCGTCGGCGCCCTGGATGTCGATCTTGCCGAGGGTCGACGCGTCGAGGATGGCGACGCCGTCCCGCGCCGCGAGGCATTCGCGGTCGACGGCCTGGCGCATGCTCTCGCCGTCCCGCGGGTAGTAGCGGGGGCGCTTCCAGCGGCCGACGTCCTCCCACACGGCGCCCTGGTCTTCGTGCCAGCCGTGCATGGGCGTGTGGCGTTCGGGGTCGAAGAACCCGCGGACGTCGCGCCCGGCGACCGCGCCGAAGGTCACGGGTGTGTACGAGGGGCGGAACATCGTGGTTCCGGTGGCGGCGATGTCCTGGCCGAGGGCGCGGGCGAGGATCGCGACGCCGTTCACGTTGCCGAGCTTGCCCTGCTCGGTCCCGAAGCCCATGGCCGTGTAGCGCTTGACGTGCTCGACGGACTCATACCCTTCGCGGGCCGCGAGTTCGATGTCGGCCGCGGTCACGTCGAGCTGCAGGTCCACGAACTGCTTCGGGGCCCGACTCGGCGGACGGCGGTGCGGTACGAGGAACAGCGCGCGCTCGGCGCCCTCGGAAGGCTCTTCCACGTCCGGAGCGACGCGGGACACGCGCCCGTCTCCATGGCCGGTCCGAGCGGCCGCGGCAGCGCCGGCCGCGGCCCCGGTCTCCAGGCACTCCCGCAGCGTGCGCGCTCCCCCCGCGGACCCGGCCCAGGCAGCACCGTTTCCCGGGTCCGCCGGGAGAAACGCGACGGCGCCTTCGTTCCACACGGGCTTGCGGCCCGTTTGGGACCCCAGGTGCACCGTGGGGTTCCATCCGCCGGAGCAGGCGATGACATCGCAGCCGAGGCGGCGCGACGGGCCGGCCAGGGTATCGCCCGCCCCGTCGAGGGGCGCGATGACCGCTTCCCGTACGCGGTGTCTTCCGCGCGCCTCGATGACGGCGTGGCCCGCGATCACGTCGATGCCGGCCCGTACGGCATCGCCTACCCGCGCTCCCGAAGGCTCTGGCCGCGCGTCGACGATGGCCGCGACCTCCCGCCCGGCCTCCTGCCAGGCGATCGCGGTGCGGTAGGCGTGATCGTTCGTCGTGAACACGACCAGCCGTTCGCCCGGGACCACCGCATAGCGACGGAGGTAGGTGTACACGGACGACGCCAGCATGACGCCCGGCCGGTCGTTGTTGGCGAACACCAGGGGCCGCTCGATCGCGCCCGTTGCCAGCACCACCTGTCCGGCGCGGATGCGGTGCAGGCGTTCGCGCGTTCCAGCGGGGGCGGATCGCGGTTCCACGACGCGTCGTTCAACGACGGTGACGAAGTTGTGGTCGTAAAGCCCGCTGGCCGTGCCGCGCCGCAACAGGCAGGCGTCAGGGCAGGATTCGAGCTCGGCGACGGCCTCTGCGGCCCAGGTGCCCTGTTCGGCAAGCAGGCTGCCGCCGAACTCGGCCTGCTCGTCCACGAGCATGACGCGAGCGCCGGCGCGGCACGCTTCGAGGGCGGCGGCGAGACCCGCGGGACCCGCGCCGACGACCAGCACGTCGCAATGGTGGTTGAGATGATCGTACGTGTCCGGGTCGGCGCCGCCCGGTACGTCCCCGAGACCCGCCGTCGCGCGCAGGAACCGCTCCCAGGTCGGGAACCCGCGCGCGTGCAGGAACATCTTGTAGTAGAAGCCGGCCGGCAGGTGGCGGGCGAAGGGCCCGACCGCCCCCTGCCACGCGGCCCGGCTGGTTCGGGCGTGAAGCCCGGCGAAGAGTTCGATCTCCGTCGCGCGCAGGTTCGGGATCGTGCCGGCGTCCTCCCCCACGTCCACGATGGCGTTCGGTTCCTCCACACCGTGGCCGACGATCCCGCGCGGTCGCCCGTACTTGAAGCTGCGGGCGACCGTGGTCACGCCGTGGGCGAGAAGGGCGGAGGCGAGGGTGTCGCCGGCGAAGCCCTGCATCTCGCGGCCGTTGAAGGAGAAGGGAATCGGCCGATCCCGGTCGATCCGGCCCCCGCTGGGGAGGCGTCCGGGGGCCCCCATCTACGCGCGGTCCCCGGACGTGTCGTCGGGGGGCGGCGTCCCCATCGGGTAGACCTCGAGGATCTCGTAGCTCACCGTGTCCCGCAGGACGTTGAAGTAGCGCCGGCATCCCGCGGCGTGAACCCACATCTCCCGATGCGGGCCGCGCGCGTTGGTGCGGAAGTGGAGGTATTCGCCCCACTCCGTGTCGGAGAGCGCGCCCGGATCCTCCGGGCGGCGGATGTGCGCCTCGCCCGCGTACGAGAACTCCTCCTCGCTGCGGACTTCCTGGCAGTAAGGGCAGTAGATGCGCAGCATCAGTGGGCCACGGCGGCGGCGCCGTGCTCGTCCACCAGCGCTCCGGTCCGAAAACGGTCGAGCCCGAACGGGGCGGCGAGGGGATGGGGACGCTCGTTCGCGATGGTGTCGGCGAACACGTAGCCCGACCCCGGGGTGGACTTGAACCCGCCGGTGCCCCAGCCGCAGTTGAAGTAGAGCCCGCGGACCGGTGTCGGTCCGATGATGGGACAGGCGTCGGGACAGAGGTCGACGATGCCGCCCCAATGGCGGTTCATGCGGACCCGGCTGAACGCAGGGAAGAGCTCGCATACCGCGGCCACCGCATGTTCGAGCACCGGGAAGGACCCGCGTTGGCCGTAGCCGTTGTACGCATCCGTGCCGGCGCCGATCACGAGGTCGCCCTTCGCGGACTGGCTGATGTAGCAGTGCACGGCGCCGGACATCACGACCGGATCGAGACAGGGCTTCAGCGGTTCGGAGACGAGGGCCTGCAGCGGTCGCGACTCGATGGGCAGCCGCAGCCCGGCCATGGCGGCCAGCACGCCGGAGTTTCCCGCGACGACGCAGGCCACCTTGCGTGCCTGAACAAACCCGCGCGAGGTTTCGACACCTGTCACCGCGCCGCCTTCGACCCGAATGCCCGAGACTTCGGTCTGCTGCAGCAGGTCGACGCCGAGGGCGTCCGCGGCCCGTGCGTACCCCCACGCCACCGCGTCGTGGCGCGCGACGCCGCCGCGCGGTTGCCAGGACGCGCCGAGGACGGGGTAACGCGCGTTGGGCGAGCAGTTCATGAGCGGGACGAGCTTCTGCACCTCGGCGGTGGTCAGCACTTCGCCGTCGACGCCGTTCAGGCGGTTCGCGCCCACCCGGCGTTCGATATCGCGCATGTCCTGCAGGGTGTGCCCGAGGTTGAGTACGCCGCGGGCGCTGAACATGACGTTGAAGTTGAGTTCCCGGCTGAGGTCGCGCCAGAGGTCGAGGGCGAAGTCGTACAGCCGCGTTGCGGAGTCGCGCAGGTAGTTGGAGCGCACGATGGTGGTGTTCCGGCCCGTGTTGCCGCCGCCGAGGTAGCCCCGCTCGATCACCGCGACGTCCGTGACGCCGTGTTCCTTCGGGCGGTAGTAT
>VXNE01000443.1:0-12002 GCA_009840715.1 Gammaproteobacteria bacterium | reverse complement strand
AACCCCGCCCCGCCCTTGCCCCTTGTTTCATTAGAGAGTTACTTGGCGGTCGCGAGCCCGTGCCCGCCGCCGCCCACGATGACGGTGTCGTAGGCGTCCTTCGGCGCCGGATTCCGCCACGCGCGTTCCCAGTCTTCGTGATGCCGGCCGGCGTGCGCGAGAAGCCTCGGGAGCGAGTATCTCTCCATCAGCGGGTGCGGATCAGCGTGTTGTGGGGCAGCGGCATTTCAGCATAATCCGGGAGAGTTCGCGGATACCGGGAAGCTACGGATGACGGTGCTGGACGGCGACCGACGGCAGGTCGGATTCACGCGGATGGACGCCGGAACCGCCGAGGACTACGCGCTCCTCGACGAGTTGGCGGTACCGTACATCGCGGGCACGGGCGAGCGCGTCCTCGCGTACCTCGAGCGCCTTCGCGGAGGCCTCGCGGGCTACCGGATCGACCGTTACGAGCATTCGCTGCAGACGGCGAGCCGGGCGCTCAGGGCCAAGGAGTGCGAGGAGTTCGTCGTCGCCGCCCTCCTGCACGACATCGGCGACGACCTGGCCCCCGAGAATCACTCCGAGCTCGGCGCCGCCGTGCTGCGTCCCTACGTCGCGCGGCACACGCACTGGTTCGTCCTGCACCACGGTCTCTTCCAGGGCTACTACTACTTCGACAAGATCGGCAGGGACCCGAACGCCCGGGACCGTCATCGCGGGCATCCCGCGTTCGAGGCGACCGTGCGCTTCTGCGCGGACTATGACCAGACCTCCTTCGACCCGGACTACGACACCCTGGCCATCGACCGGTTCGTGCCGATGGTGGAGCGGGTGTTCGCCCGCAACCCCTGGGGGCCGCATACGCAGCGCGACTGGCCGGCTCCGGAGTGAACCTGCGTCATGACCGTAGCCGGTCGTTCCCGGGATCCCAGGGACTCTCGGGGACCACCCGCGCGGGGTAGCGTTCGCCGAGAATCTCGATCTCGACCGCGGTGTCGTCCGCCGCGCACTCGGGCCGGACCATCGCGAGCGCGAGCGACTGTTCCAGCCGGAAGCCGTAGTTGCCGCTGGTCGCCCTGCCGACCATCTCGCCGTCGATGTAGAGCGGGTTGTTGCCGATCGCGTCGGCGTCCGGCGGGCCCTCCACGGCCAGGGTCACGAAAGCGTTCGCGAAGCCGCGTTCGCGCCAGGCGACGAGGCCGTCGCGCCCGATGAAGTCGTTCTTCTCGAAGCGCACGAAGCGGTCGAGGCCGGACTCGAGCGCCGCGTACTCGATGGACAACTCCGTCCCGATCATGCGGTAGGACTTCTCGACGCGGAGCGAGTCCATGGCCCGTATCCCGAAGGGCGCGACGCCGAGGTCCGCCCCGGCATCCATCAGGGCGTCGAAGATCGCGTTCTGGTAGACCAGTTCGTGGTGGATCTCCCAGCCGAGTTCGCCGACGAAGTTGAGTCGCAGCAGCTTCGCGGGGGCCAGGCCGACGGTGGCGTCCTTGCCGGTCAGCCAGCGGAACGACGCGTTCGTGAGGTCGACGTCGCAGACGCGCGACAGGAGTTCGCGGGACTTCGGGCCGGCGACGACGAGCACGCCCATGGACGCCGTCAGGTTGTCGAACCGCACGGAACCGTCGCCCGGCATCTGCTGCCGCAGCCAGTCGTGGTCGAGCCGCTGGAACGCGCCGGCGGAGACGAGGTAGAAGCGGTCCCCCGCTTCGCGGTGGATGGTGAACTCGGAGTGCACCCCGCCGTGCCGGTTGAGGGCGTGGCAGAGCCCGACCCGGCCCTGCCGTGGCAAGCGGTTGGCGACCAGCCGGTCCAGGAAGCCGGCCGCGCCGGGGCCGCTCACCCGCGCTTGGGCGAACGCCGTCATGTCGAGCACGCCGACGTTGTCGCGCACGTTGCGGCACTCGGCGCCCACCGGTTCGAACCAGCGGCTGCGGCGAAACGACCAGTGGTCCTCCCGGGGCACGCCGTCCGGGGCGAACCAGTTCGGCCGCTCCCAGCCGAACTTCTGCCCGAACACGGCGCCCCGTTCGCGCATGCGCCCGTAGCACGGGGCCGTGCGCAGGGGCCGACCGGCGGGGCGTTCCTCGTCGGGGTAGTGCACCGTGAAGACGTTGGCGTAGGCCTCTTCGTTCTTCGCCTTGAGATAGGCGCCGGTGGCGTAGTCGCCGAAGCGGCGCGGGTCGACGCCCAGCATGTCGATGGTGGGCTCCCCTTCCACGATCCACTCGGCGAGTTGCCAGCCGGCGCCGGCCGCGGCCGTGATGCCGAAGCTGTGGCCCTCGCTGAGCCAGAAGTTCTTAAGGTCCCAGGCGGGGCCCACGATGGGGCTGCCGTCCGGCGTGTAGGCGATGGCGCCGTTGTAGATACGCTTGATGCCGAGTTCCCCGAAGGCCGGCACGCGGCGGATGGCGGATTCGATGTGCGGCATGAGCCGGTCGATGTCGCCGTTGAACAGTTCGTATTCGCTGTCCTCGTGGGGACCGTCGAGGTAGCAGGCCGGCGCCCCCCGCTCGTACGGACCGAGCAGCAGGCCGCCGGCCTCTTCCCGCATGTACCACGATCCGTCGGACTCGCGCAGCACGCCCATCTCGGGCAGTCCCTGCCGGTGGCGCTCCTGGATGTCGGGATGGGCTTCGGTGACGATGTACTGGTGCTGGACGGGCAGGACGGGGATGTCGAGGCCCACCATCGCCCCGGTGCGGCGCGCGAAGTTGCCCGTCGCCGAGACGACGTGCTCGGCGAGCCAGTCGCCCTGGTCCGTGCGCACCAGCCACTCTCCGCCCGGCGTGCGTTCGATGTCGGTGACGCCGGTCTGGCGGTGAATGACGGCTCCCCGCTGGCGGGCGCCCCGCGCCAGCGCCTGCGTGAGTTCGGCCGGCTGGATGTAGCCGTCCTCCGGGTGGCGGATGGCTCCGACCAGTCCGTCCGTGACGGCGAGCGGCCAGAGTTCGCCAACGTCTTCCGGCGTCAGGAACTCGACGTGCACGCCGATGGTGCGCGCGACGCCGGCGTACTGGCGGTACTCGTCCATGCGGTCCGCGGTCATGGCCAGACGGATGTTGCCGACGGTGCGCAGGCCGATGTCCTCGCCGGTCTCGGCCTCGAGTTCGCGGTAGAGGTTCACCGAGTACTTGTGGAGCTGGCCCACGGAGTAGCTCATGTTGAACAGCGGCAGGAGGCCCGCGGCATGCCACGTCGAGCCGGACGTGAGTTCGTTGCGCTCGAAGAGGACCGAGTCCGCCCACCCCTTGCGGGCCAGGTGGAAGAGGGTCGCGACGCCGACCACACCGCCTCCGATCACCACCGCGCGCGCGTGCTGCGTCACCGTCGTTCCCCGGCGCTTGCTCCCTGCGGCGGACTGTACCAGCGCCACATCTCGGTTCCCGCAGCGCAATCGACGTTCGGTGCGCCGCGACCCGCGCGCCGGTCGGGATCCCATACGGTACGGCTGTCGATCCCGAACCGTGTCGTGCCGGACCCGTCGCGGACGCCGCCGTGCAGGTGGGCGGCGGAGAACGCGAGCAGTTGGCCCGGCGCTATCGACACCGGCAGCGCGGGCGCGGGGGGCGACTCCCGGGCGACCGGCAGGAGGGGGTAGTCCGCGGAGCCGCCACGCCGGAACGCATCGAAGCTCCAGTCGGCGCTGTCGTTGGCGACCGGATGCCGGAAAGCCGCGGGCCAGAGGAGCATCGTCCGCGTGTCGGAGAGGGGGTAGAGCGGAAGCCACCAGTTGACCTGGGCCGCGATGCCGGACCCCCAGGTGTCGCGATGCGGCGGCAGGACCTGCAGACGCTGATGGTCGATGTCATCGCGGGAGGGCACCGCGCGCAACCGGATGCGGTCGAGCCAGGTGTCCGCGGGTAGGTAGCCGATGGTCGAGAGCGTGTCGTGCCAGTGACGCTCGATCGTCTCGTCCTCCCCGATGACCTTGCGCGCCCGGAGCGCCAGGCGGCGGAACGCGGGCGCGGACAGTCGGTCTTCGGCAGTGCAGGGATCGTCTGTCGCGAAGACGTCCGCGAGGATCGCGCGCGCCCTTTCCGCCAGCCGCCGCACAGGCGGCAGGTCCTCGAACACCAACAGCCGACCGTCGAACAGAGCTTCGCTGAGCCGTTTGGGCGCCGTAGGGGCGGCCCTTGTGGCCGCCCGTGCCAGAGTCGTGCAGGGCTTCCCCCGACCGGCCACGGGGCGTTACAGCCCGATGACCCGCCCCGCGTCGTCTATCCCGATGTCCGCGGCGGCGGGTCGACGCGGCAGGCCGGGCATCGTCAGGATCTCTCCGCAGAGCGCCACCACGAAGCCTGCACCGGCGCAGAGGCGGACTTCGCGCACGGGCAGCACGTGTCCCACGGGAGCGCCAAGGGCCTTCGGGTCGGTCGAGAAGCTGTACTGCGTCTTGGCGATGCAGACCGGCAGGTGGCCGTAGCCGAGCCGCTCGAACTCCTCCAGCCGGCGCGCGGCGGACGTCCCGAAAGACACGTCTCCCGCACCGTGGATGTGCCGCGCGATGGTCTCGATCTTCTCTCGCAGAGGCATTTCGTCCGGATAGAGGAGCTCGACGCGTGCGGGCTGGTCGACCTGGTCCAGGACTGTCCGCGCCAGGGCGGTCGCGCCGGCGCCGCCGTCCGCCCAGTGGTTCGCGACCACGCAGCGGACGTCGTGCTCCCGTGCCACGGCCTCGACGGCGGACAACTCGTCGTCCGTGTCGGTCGCGAACCGGTTCGCCGCGACCACCGGGGTCACGCCGAAGCGTCTCAGGTTGGCGATGTGGCGGGCCAGGTTCGGCGCACCGCCGCGGACCGCGCCCGGGTCGGGCTCGGCCAGGTCGGCCCGCGCCACCCCGGCGTGCATCTTGAGTGCGCGCACCGTGCACACGAGCACCACGGCGTCGGGCCGGAGCCCGGACTGGCGACACTTGATGTCCAGGAACTTCTCCGCGCCGAGATCGGCCCCGAAACCCGCTTCGGTCACGACGACCTCGGACAGGCCCAGCGCGGCCCGCGTCGCCGCCAGTGAACTGCAGCCGTGGGCAATGTTCGCGAACGGTCCTCCGTGCACGAAGGCGGCGTTGCCTTCCAGGGTCTGGACCAGGTTCGGCTGCAGCGCCTCGGTGAGCAGGGCGGCCATCGCGCCGTCGACCTGGAGTTCGCGGGCCGTGACCGGCTGTCCGGCTCGCGTAAAGGCGACGACCATCGCCCCGAGCCGGCGCACGAGGTCCGCGTGGTCCCGGGCGAGGCAGAGCACGGCCATGACCTCGGACGCCGCCGTGATGTCGAAGCCGCCCGCGCGTCGGGCGTCGCCGCGCAGGTGCAGGTCTATCTCGCGCAGTGCGCGGTCGTTGAGATCCATTACCCGGCTCCAGGAGATGGTCGCCGGATCCACGTCGAGTTCGTTGTTCCAGTGGATGTGGTTGTCGAGCGCGGCCGCGAGCAGGTTGTTCGCGGTCGAGACGGCGTGCAGGTCGCCGTTGAAGTGCAGGTTGATGTCGGCGGCCGGAGCGACCTGTGCGCGGCCTCCGCCCGTCGCGCCGCCCTTCCGGCCGAAACAGGGACCGAGGGACGGTTCGCGCAGGCAGACCGTGGCGCGCACTCCGAGCCGATTCAGGGCGTCCGTCAGTCCGATGCTGGTCGTGGTCTTGCCCTCGCCGGCCGGCGTCGGCGACATCGCCGTGACGAGCACCAGCTTGCCCGGGGTCGAGGCGTCCGGCGGACGGACCGCGCCCGTGGTCAGCTTGGCCTTGTAGTGGCCGTACGGCGTCAGCAGGTCCGGACTGACGCCCAGCCGTTGTTGGGCGATTTCGACGACAGGTCGCAGGGCGGCTCCGACCTCGCGGCCGGGTTCCGTCGCGCGCAATGGCGCCAGACCGGACCGGACGGTCGCTCTCGGGTGCCGCGTCGCGCTGTCGGCCCGCAGTCCGCGCAGCCAGCGTGCGGTGGCCGGCAGTCCCCCGAAGGTGAACACGTGGATGTCGAATGCCGGGCTGCCCGCCATGCCGCGATACTCGACCAGTTCCCGCAGCAGCGCGTCCGGCGTCCACCGCTTGAGCAACCGCACCACACTCGGCCGCCGGGTGAGCATGCGGGCCGACGCGGTGACGCCGCAGCGGGCGGCGAAAGACAGCAGCGTCCGCAAGCGGGCCGGCCCCGGCAGGCCGACCCGCACGGGGAGGGTGCAGCCGCGGTCGCGGATCCGGTCGAGCCACGCGATCGCATGCGCCGGCGCGAACGTGAACTGCGTCGTGATCCACATGTCGGTGCCGGTCGCAACGGCGTACTCGAGCTTGCGCGTCAGCGCGGCGTCCAGGTCGGCGGTGGGCGCGGACGGATGGCCCTCGGGATAGCCGGTGATCCCGACGCGACGGAAGCCGGCGGCCACGACTCTTCCCGAGTCGAGCACGTCGAGGGTGTCCCGGTACGGTCCGGCGGCGCTGGCCCGGTCGCCCGCGACCAGCAGGAGTTCGCGGACCTGCACCTCGGCGAGTTCGGCCAGCCAGTCATCGAGCTGCGCCGTGGAGGCGAGCCATCGCGCGGGCAGGTGCGGCACCGGTGACATGCCGGCGGCGCGCAGACGACGGCACGCGGCGGACGTCTCGCCCCATGTCGCCCCCGGGACGAAGGGGACGTACACGGGCGTGCCCCGCGGCAGGTAGTCGCCGAGCGGACCCAGCGCGGCAAGCTGGCGGGGGGAGAGCTCGACGGACGCGTCGCGCGCCAACGCACGCAGCGCATCGAGCAGGGCCGCTTCAGGTGTCGTCGCGGACCTTTCGAGGGAAGCGCGCATGGCCGTCAGTCGACGCTGTCGCGGCCGCGGCTTCGAGCCAGCTCGCGGGCGTTGGGATTCACGGACGGGCGGAACGGCACGTCCACGACCTCGGCCGGCGCCGCCTGTCCCGTCCGGTCGGCGTAGGCGTCCGGCAGGTGCACGAGGAGCCGCGTACCGACGGCCCGCATCTCCCAGGGCACGTAGCCGAGGGCGATGTTGGTCTCGAGTTCCGGCGAGAACCAGGGCGACGTGACGTAGCCGACCGGGTCGCCGCCGGCGCCGTCGGCGATCAGCCAGAAGTCGTTGGCATAGTAGGTCACGGGCCGGCCGCCGAACCCCATGCCGACGAGGACGTGTCGGAACGGTGGAGCGCCCGCCACGATGGCTTGGCGCGCGGCCTCGAGCGCCGACTTGCCGACGTAGTCGGCCTGCTTCCTGCGCGGGACCTGGTAGCCGAGATTGCACTGGAAGGGCAGCGTCTCCTGGTCCATGTCCTGGCCCCACGAGAGGATGCCGGCGGCGATCCGGCGGTGATGCGCGGGAGCGGTGACCATGAGCTGGTGGCGCTCGCCGGCTTCCAGGACGCCGTACCAGAGATCCTCCGCGTACAGGGTCGCGTCCTTGAGGTAGATCTCGTAGCCCTTCTCGCCGGTGAAGCCGGTCTGGGAGACGATGACGTCCCGCCCGTTCACCTGTCCTTCCATCAGGCCGTAGTAGGGAATGTCGCGCACGCGCTCGCCGAGGAGGTCCACGAGGAGCGCTTCGGACTTCGGCCCCTGGATCTGCACCGGGGCCACGTCGATCTCGGCGATGGACACGTCGCACCGGAGCCCGAGGTTGACGCCGCGCAGCCACATCTCGATGTCGCTGTCGGCCAGGGAGAACCAGAACTCGTCCTCGGCGACGCGCAGCAGGACCGGATCGTTGAGCACGCCGCCGTCCTCGTTGCAGAGGATGACGTACTTGGCGTGCATCGGCGCGATTCGCGCCGCGTTGCGGGTGATGACGTGGTTGACGAACGCTTCCGCGTCGGGGCCCTTCACCTGGATCTGCCGCTCCACCGCCACGTTCCAGAGCGTCACGTGGTTGACCAGGGCTTCGTACTCGACCATCGCCCCGCCGTCCTCGGGACGGACGTAGCCGCGGGGATGGTAGACGCGGTTGTACACGGTCGCCCGCCAACAGCCGGCCTCCATGGACAGGTGCCAATAGGGGGACTTGCGGACGCGGGTGGAAATGAGGAGGCCTACGGGCGTGGGCCCGGACTGCCGCAAGTTGATGGGAACGCGCCGGTCCGACTGATCGACGCCGACGCATTGCCTGAGCCTGTTGTTCTTCATCGCGTTCCCGCATGCGATGCCGAGTCGGGCGCGGCGCGATGATTGCCCCAAAACGAGGTGCGCGATAGGTTCTGGACGCGACGCCGAATGGTCGTTATGCGACACGCTTCAGGCCGCCGTCCGGCGCCCGTTCGGCGCCCCGCCGGCGCGGGTTCTCAGGCGGTCGCGCGCCGCTCGTCGGAGGGCCTGCGGCCGTACTTCGAGGAGTAGGACTTGGCGAATCGCGCCGGGGTCGAGAAGCCGCAGCGCGAAGCGATGGCGGCGACGGGCAACCCGGTCTGCAGCAGCAGCAGGCGGGCCTGTTGCAGGCGGACATCCAGGTAGTAGCGCGACGGCGTGCAGTGCAGATACTCCTGGAACAGGCGCTCGAGCTGCCGGGGGGAGACGGAGAGGTAGGTCGCCATCTCGCCCAGGGTGAGAGGCTCTTCGATGTTGGCCTCCATCAACGCCACGGCATCGACCAGGTGGTCGTGGTTCGCCGCCCCTGGCAGGTGATGCAGGGGCGTGCGCTGCGCGTCCTGCTCGGTACGTATCCGCTCGACGATGATCTGCTCGGAGATGTCGCGCGCCAGATCGGGGCCATGGGCGGCGCCGACGACCCGCACCATCAGGTCGATGGAACTGATGCCGCCGGAACACGTGTAGCGGTCCCGGTCGATCTCGAAAAGCCGCGAAGACGCCTGCACGCGGGGAAATCGCTCGCGCAGGGCCGGCAGGTTCTCCCAGTGGATCGCGCAACGGTAGCCGTTCATGAGGCCGGCGGCGGCGAGGAGGTGCGTCCCGGTGCAGAGGCCGCCAAGGGTCACGCCACGCCTCGCCAGGCCGCGCAGCGTGTCGAGCAGGGGCCGGTCGCAGTGCTTCTCGACGTGGTAGCCGCCGCAGACGAACAGGATGTCGACCGGGCCGAGCCCCCCGATGTCTCCGTCCGGGACGATCCGGATGCCGTCGCTGGATGGCACGGGTTCGCCGTCCAGCGTCACGCAGGTCCAGCGGTACAGGGGGCGGTCGCTCATCCGGTTCGCGATGCGCAGCACCGCGATGGCGCTCGACAGCGTGACCAACGTGTAGTCGGGGGTCATCAGGAAGCCCATCGGCGTGGGTCCCTTGTCCGCGAGGGGTGCGCCCTCGCGCTCCCCGGCTGAGGGCTCGTCTCGTGGAGGCGGTGCAGCGTCGGCCATGGGCGCGAAACAGACGCTTTGAAACGGTGCCCGAAGTGTCCCTCTTTCTCCCCTGTCGGACAATGGTCGAGCGGGGCGTCAAAGGGACCGGCGGCGGCCCGGGGTCACGTTGCTTTTGGGTGCGCGTAGTGCTATTTGGTGGCCTGAACCCGACATTGCGCGCACGGCTCGAAAAGGGGGGAGGCGTCCCATGAAGGAACAACGGACGAGGCATGGTCGGCGGCTGCGGCCAAGCTCGGAAAGAACGATCGTCGCAAGAAAGAAACCGTTGGGGTTGGCCATTTCGGCGGTCCTGGCGGGAACCGGAGCGGCTTCCGCGGCGGAACTCGAAACCATCGTCGTCACCGCGACGAAGCGGGCCGAGAGCGCGCAGGAGGTCACCATCTCCGTGCAGGCGGTGACGGGCGACACGGTCCGCGATCTCGGCGTCGAGACATTCGACGAATACGTCGAGTACCTACCCAATGTTGTCGGTACGGGTAACGGCCCCGGCAAGAAGGAGCTCTACATCCGGGGCAGCGCCACCGAGCAGTCGGGGGTGACGATCACCGCGGCGCAGGGCTCGCAGCCGGGCGTCGCGCTGTACCTCGACGAGCAGCCGGTGTCCATGGGCGGACGCAACCTCGATGTCTTCGCCGTCGACCTCGAGCGCATCGAGGTCCTGTCGGGTCCCCAGGGCACGCTGTTCGGCGCCAGCTCCCAGTCGGGCAACCTGCGCCTGATCACCCGCAAGCCGGAACACGGCAAGTTCGCCGCCGGCTTCAACGGCCGGTTCGCGACGACCCAGGACGGCGCGGACAGCGGCGGCGCCGATGGCTGGGTGAATATCCCCATCTCCGACTCCCTGGCGGTACGCGCCGTCGTGTACAGCGACAACCAGGGCGGCTGGATCGACAACGTCCCCGGGACGTTCACGCCGAGCGGGGAGGTGGTCGACCGCAACAACGTCGCCGGCTTCGGGCCCGACCTGACCGGGGCGGACTCGATCGCGAGCGCCCGCAACGACGCGATCGTGCAGGACGACTGGAACGAGGCGTCCTACCGGGGCGGCCGGTTCAGCGCCGCCTGGTCCATCAACGACGACTGGGACGCGCTGATCCAGCACACGGCGCAGACCCTGGAAGGGGAAGGGTCCTTCCTCGTCGACACGAGCCTGGACCAGGACCACGCGATCCGGGCCTACGCGCCGGAGTACAACCGCGACGAGTTCGGACTGACGACTTGGACGATCTCGGGGCGCATCGCGAACCTCGACCTGATCTACGCCGGGGGCTATCTCGACCGCGAGGTCGACAGCATCATCGACTACACCCACTACAACAACGGCGGCGGCTACATCACCTACTACCTGTGCAGCGGCAACGTCTACGACGCCACGGACGTCAACAACTGCTACGACCCGACCAAGCAGTACATGGAAGAAACGGGCAACGAGCGCAACACGCACGAGTTCCGCATCGCCACGGACGCCAGCAAGCGTCTCCGTTTCCTGGGCGGCGTCTACCTGAACGACGTGGAGACCACGCACATCGGGGACTTCCAGTACGCGGCGTCCAACCCGGCGTTCGCCGAGCACGTCAGCAGCTACTACAACGACAATTCGGGCGAGGGCTTCCTCCTCGGCAACATCGCCGTGCCCACCAAGGGCATCAACTCGTCGGGGCCACGCTCCCCGTACACGACGTTCTTCAACGATTTCACGCGCACCGAGGAGGAGCAGGCCGTGTTCGGCGAGGTCGCGTTCGATCTCTCGGACCAGTGGACGGTCTCGCTGAGCGCCCGCTACTACGACCTGACCTCGCAGTTGCGCGGCGCCGCCAACTTCTCCTTCGGCTGCCGTTACGGCATCGAGCCGCAGGGGTTCGGCAACTCGACGCGCACGGCCGACGGCCGCTGCAACAGCCACGCCTTCAGCAACGACGTGACGGCGCGGCTGGAGACGCTCGGCGATTTCAAGTCGAGCGGCGACGACAACGTCATCCTGAACGCCCGCAGTCCGAACGGCGCCCGCGACATGTTCCGGGGCGGCGGCAGCAACGCGGCAACGCTGGCGGCCATCAAGAACGGCCACCTCGACATCGGCGACCTGCAGTCCGACGGCTCGATCAACGAGACGGACACGATCGTCAAGGCGACGCTCAGTTGGCGGCCGATGAACGACATGCTCCTGTTCGCGACTTACGCGGAGGGCTATCGGCCCGCCACCCTGAACCGGAACGCGGGGCAACTCTCGACCAACCAGACCGGCGTCTACGAGAACTACGTCGTCCCGGTGTCTGCGCTCACGGACGAACTCTCGAGCTTCGAGGTGGGCATGAAGGGCGAGTTCCTCGATGGGACGCTCCGGATCAATGCGACCGCTTTCCAGACCGACATCGACGAGCTGCAGGTATCGCGCTTCGACCCGTCGAACGTGGCGTTCCTGTTCTTCATCGAGAACATCGGCGACGCGGAGAGCCAGGGTCTCGACGTCGACTTCATGTGGGCGGCGACGGACCGGCTGACCATCGCGGGCGCCTTCAGCATCCTCGACACCGAGTTAACGCGGATCAACTCGCAGTTGCAGGGCATCGCGGTGCCCGTGGGCAGCGAGCTGCCGATGGCGCCGGAGTTCGCCGGCAACATCCGCGCCCGCTACGACTTCCCGATCAACGGCCTGGGCGCCAACGGCTACCTCCATGCGAGCCTCAACTACCGGGGCGAGAGCGTCTCCGGCGTTGACTGCCGCGCCTCG
>VXNE01000405.1 GCA_009840715.1 Gammaproteobacteria bacterium | reverse complement strand
GCCGTGGCCAGCTACCACGACGACTTCGTGCAACTCCTCGATGCGCTGGAGCTCTCGCGGGTCGTGGTCATGGGCAACTCCAACGGCGGGATGTTCGCGCTCGCGCTGGCGCACGCGCTGCCCGAACGGATCGCCGGAGCCATGCCCCTCAACCCGGCGACGCCGGTATTCGACGACGAAGAGGCCTGGACCCTGACGCCCATCTACCACGCGCTCGCCGAGTCGGGACCCGCGGCGTGGGTGGAGGGGACACGGAAGCTTGGCGCGTCGCTGGCCACCGGCAGCGAGGAGGAGATCGCGACATACCGGGCTTCCGACCCCTATCGGCAGTTTCCGGAAGACACCGAGACGGAGGTCGTGCGGGCCTATTTCGCGGCGGCCGAGTTCGAATCCGACGCGCTCCTTCGGGAAGTGGGATTCGTGCTCGACCGTGCCGGATGGGGTTTCGACATCTTCGACATCGCGCCCCGGGTCGAATTCTTCACGGGCGTGACCGAGGTCGGGACGCCCTACAACAAGGTGTGGGCGGAGAAGCTGCCCAACGCCGGCCTGCACCTGACCAGCGGCGGCCACATGGGCCAGACGGCGCCCGGAACGCGCAGGCGGCTCATGGCGTGTGTCCTCGCGCTGCACCGGGGCGAGGCCTGTGCGGCCGGGGAGGCCGTGCATGAGGACTGAGAGGAGGAAGGACTTGTGAGCGAAGGGCGACTGATCCTGGGACTGGTGGGCGATGTCCTGGTCGACCGCGAAGATCCGCCGGAGGTGTTCAGCAAGGTGCAACCGGTGCTCGATGCCACGGACGTGCTGTTCGCCAACCTGGAGGGGCCGTACACCGACGAGCCGCACATGCCGCCGAGCGCGCCGGTGCAGGTGCTTCCCCCCGCGCGGAACCTCGATGTCTACGCGCAGTGCGGGTTCGACGTCGTGACACTGGCCAACAACCACATCGTCGATGCCGGTCACGCGGCCATGCTGGACACCCGGGCGCGCCTGAACGCGCAGGGCGTGGCGACCTGCGGCGCGGGCCGGGATCTCGCGGAAGCACGGGCCCCGGCGATCGTCGAGGCCGGCGGGGTGAAGATCGCCTTCCTCGGGTATGCGTCGATCTTCCCGTCGGGGTACGAAGCCCGTTCGACGGTGCCGGGCGTCGCGCCGATGCGGGCCCACAACATCTACGTCGACGCCTACGACAACTACCACGCGCCCGGCTGCGAACCCCGGGTGAAGACCGTGCCCTTCGATCAAGACGTCGCGAGCCTGCGAGAGGACATCGCCCGTGCCCGGGAACGGGCGGATCTGGTCGTCGCCACGTTCCACTGGGGCGACTTCATGAAGCCCTTCCACCTCACCGACCACGAGGTCCGCACCGCCCGCTTCTGCATCGACGAGGGCGCGGACATGGTCGTCGGGCATCACCACCACGTGCTGCGCGGGATGGAGTGGTACGAAGGCAAGCCCATCCTCTACGGGCTGGGCCATTTCGTGTTCGACCTGCGCGCGGAGTTACCCCCGGACCTGCTCGAGATGTTGGGTGGCGCGGGCGAAGACCCGGACTTCTACGGGGTAGCCCCCCGGGAAGGATGGCCGCTGCTGCCGCTGCACTCCGAGTCGCGCATGACGCTCATGGCGTGGGCAAGCGTGGAGGCGGGCCGCGTCGCCGGGATCGGCTTCGTGCCGTGCATGCTGCGCCCGGACGGGTTGGTGCATCCGGTGAGTCCGGGTTCACCGGAAGGCAAGGAGGTGGTCGCATACGTACAGAAGGGGTGCGACACGCAGAAGCTGAACGCCCGCGTCGCGCCGGCGGAGATCGAGCTGGGGGGATGCCCGACCATGCAAGTCGTGCCGGCGGACTCCTGACGCGAGGTGTCCATTCAAGGAGCAACTGATGAAGAAAATGTTGATTGCGGCGCTTTTCCTCACGTCTCTTGCGTCGGGGGGAGGGGTTTGCGCTCAGGAGACGGCGGAACAGCCGGCCCCGGTCTGGAGAATGGTCTACTACCGGATCAAGCCGGGCCAGGCGCAGGCGTTCTGGAACGACTTTCGCGTGAACGGCGCGGCCATCTTCAGCATGGCGAAAGAGGAGGGGATCCTCGCCGACTTCATGCTGTTCAGCAATCCGTACAAGGCCGCTCCGGACGAATGGGATGCGCTGTTGATGCTGAAGTACAACAACTGGGCAGGGCTGGACGACATCGAGGCGCGGGCGGGCGAGTTCTACCTGGAGCACTACGGGGCGGAGAAGCTGCAGACGCTTGAAGCGGAACGGGAAGCCATGCGCGACGTGCTGTCGAACCGGGCGGTGCGCGGCGTGCCGCTGCCCTGAAGGGGAAGCGAAAAGGAAGCGAAGATGAGTAACGCCCTCTACGTGCTGCTCAGCCAGGACTGGGCGGGTCTTGTCATCGCGCTGGCCGTTGCGCTCGTCGGCGGCGCGTCCTGGTGGTGGGGAAACCGCGCCGGTGGGCGATGGCGGCGGCGATCGGGTCTCGGCGTGCTGGTCGTGGCGGCGTTGCTGGCGGCCGGTGCGATCGTCCACATCGTGCGCGTCGCCGGAGCGCGAGCCGATCATCCGCCCCCGGGCGAACTCGTCGACATGGGCGGCTATCGAATCCACGTGCTGGCGGAGGGGGAGGCGCGCGGCAGGCCGACGGTGGTCTGGTTGCCGGGCGGGCACAGCGCCGGCCTTTATGTCCATCATCTCCACGAGGGCCTCGCCAGGGAGGCGCGCTCCGTGCTGATCGACCGGCCCGGTACGGGCTGGAGCGATGTCGGCCCCTTTCCGCGGTCGACGGCGCTGGAGGCCGAGGAGATCGTCGAGGTACTGGAACGGGCCGGCGAACGGCCGCCCTTCGTGCTCGCCGGCCATTCCTTCGGTGGCCTGCTGGTTGCCAACGTGGCCAGGCGCCACCCGGAACTGACCGCCGCCGTGGTGCTCCTGGATCCGACACCGCCCGACACGATCATCTACGCGCCGCACAACCCGGTACTCGGCAGCATGCGCGCCGGTATCCTCGCGAGCGCGGTGGTCAGCCTGTTCGGGATCGGCGAGGCGATGCTGGCCGGCGCCGGGAGCGCCGAAACCGATCCCGAAGTGACGCAGATCCTGCGCCTCATGGAGGAACGCCTCGGCTCCGAACTGATTGCCTCGCTGCGCGCGATCGAGTCCGGCACCCGCGCCCGCGTCGCCACAGCTTCGATCTTCGCCGAACTCTCCCCGGAAGGGATGGCTGCCCGCGGGTGGGACACCGTGGTCTACGACGGCGATCTCGGCGACCTGCCGCTCTACCTGGTCACGCCCGGCGACATGGGGGATGCGGAGGCGTTCTTCAGCACCATCGCCGAAGCCAACGACGCCGCCGGGGAGCAGCGCTTCGAACAGCGCCTGCGACGGTTCTACGAGTTGACGCGGCAACGGTACCTGGCGGCGTCGAGCCGGTCGGAGCGCATCGTCACGCCCGCCGGGACGGGACACAACTTCCCCTACGAGACCCCCGAGTTCGTGATCGACGTCATCCGCCGCGTGCTCGACGAGACCCACCAGGCACCGGCCCCGCCTTGAGAGGATACGCCCTGCTGGAACGTGCAGCGGGGGTCGGTGGCCGCCCTCCAGGCGTGGGCCGGGCGCCTGCTCGACGCGCGCACGCTGGACGACGTGTTAGATCAGGATCCCAAGGAGCTTGGGCCGTAGGAAGTCGCCGGCGACCTCGCGTGCCGGGGCTATGAGGGTTGTAGCTGGTTTGATCAGGGGTTCCCGGAGAGGCGTGGTCCGCAGGCTGCGTCAGGGCGGGCGCGCCGTGCGCCGATTTCGCGGTTGAGGGAAATTGAGCTTGCTGCGTCCTACCCTTGTCGGAGGGGAATCCTCAACGCACGTATGACGGAGAGATCATGCACCTGAACAGATTCAGCCCGCAGGGCCTTACGCTAGCGGCACTGCTGGCCTTCACGCCGTTCGCCGTGACTTCGGCGGAGGAAGAAGACGACGCGCCCGTGATCGAAGAAGTCGTGGTGACGGCGCAGAAACGGGACCAGGCGCTCATGGACGTGCCCATGTCGGTTTCGGCGCTCTCGGCGGACGATGTCGCAACGATGGGGGCGGTCAACCTTGCTGACATCCAGTTCAAGATACCGAGCCTGTTCGTCTCTTCTCTCGGCGGTATCACCGAGACCATCCGCGTCCGAGGAATCTCCCCTCCCGGCAGCCTGTTGCCTACCGTTGGTCGCCTCGTAGACGAGATGACGATCAACGCGGAGACCACGGGCTACGGACTCTCTTTCCCGCTAGTGGATATCGAACGCGTCGAGGTGCTCAAGGGACCGCAGGGCACGCTCTATGGCGAGGGCTCCATCAGCGGTACCGTCAAGTACCTGACGCGCAACCCGACCCCGGGAGAGGTTGACGGCATCTTCGAACTCAGCGGCCGCTCGGTGGATGATGGTGGCGATGGCTATCGGGGCTGGGTCGCCGGGAACGTGCCGTTTGATTCCGACGTATTCGGACTGCGGCTTGCAGGGTACTTCGAGGAAGCCCCAGGTTGGGTCGACAGCACTTTGTTTGGCGATGACGCCAATACGGTGGATCGCTGGTTGATTCGTGCCAAGGCGGTGTTCACGCCCACCGATCGATTTACCGCCAGCCTCATGTGGGAGACACAAGAAAACGAGGTTCCGATTCTTGGATACAGCGATCTCAATTTCAATACGACCTCCTACTATCCGGTTCCAAGTGAAACCAGCTATGACATGGCGAATCTAGTGCTCAAGTGGGAGCTGGACAACTTCTCAATCACGAGTTCAACCGGCTACCAAGACCGTGGTGTCGTCACTGCATTCGACATCTCCGCGTTCAAGGCATTTCTGGAGCCGGTCTTCCCAGGTTACACGGACTGGGCACCCTTGTTCGGGAACGAAATCGCCGTGCCGAACTACATCACCAATATCGGATATTGGCTTGACACTGTGGTCGAGACGCTTACCCAGGAAGTCAGGGTAAATGCGGAAATCTCCGACAACACGCTACTGACGGCGGGCGTGTACTACAAGGATTCAGAGCATTTCGCCCCGCTGGTTTCTGACTACTACCCGGATCCAAACGTGCTGCCCTTTCAAGCGCTGGAGGGCTCCCTGTTGATCGAAACGGAAGCGCTGGCCTATTTCGCAGAGGCAGTGGTTTCATTCACTGACCGCCTGGAGGGCACGCTAGGTGTTCGCTATTACACGGATGAGCGCGCATCGAAGAACATCGTGTCCTCGTTTGGAGCCCCACTTTCGGTGGTCGACGGCCTTGACAATGACTCGACCGTGGCGCGGGTCGTACTCAAGTATGAATTCAACGACGATCTCATGACCTATGCGAGCTTCGCCCAAGGCTTCAGGTCTGGAGGTGTGCAATTCTTCGACACTGAGGCGTTTTTTGGCCTGCCGAATGCGTTTGATTCGGAAGATCTCTCCACGTGGGAGGTGGGGGCCAAGGGAGTGTTGGGTGACGGAACCTTCAGGTACGAGGTTGCGGCCTTCTTCATGGATTACGAGAACATTCAGATCTACTTCTCGAATCCACTTGGTTTCCAGGCTTTCGCCAACGGAGGCGCGGCCGAAGTGCGCGGGTTTGAGTTTCAGGGCTCGCTTCGCCTTAGCGAGAGCTTTTACCTTGAGGCGAGCTACGGCCTTAACGACGGAGAATATACCGAGGATACGCTGACGCACAGGTCGGGCGAACCGATGGACTCGGTGCCAGAGTTTACGTTCTCCATTTCGGCGGACTATACCTTCGGACTCCCCGCGGGACTCACGGGTCATGCGCGCGCCGATTACATGGCGTCAGACGACACTGAAGTCAACATACGCGGGTTTGGCTATACTCAGGAAAGCCAGACCAACGATGGTCTGGTGACGCTGAACTTGCGTGTCGGGGCCATGAGGGACAACTGGAGCGTCCATTTCTTTGTCGAGAATCTGACGGAGGAAGAGAACATACTTAGCAGACCCATCGGAGCCTTGGCTGAGTTCTACCTTCAACAGCCGCGCACCATGGGCATCAGCATCCGGGGAGGCTTTTAGAAGGAGAGTGCATCCCGGTGCCGGGCCGCGGGGTGGCTGAACGACACAGTTGATTCGAGGCCGGACAGTAGGTCGACGCTTGGTGAGTTCGTCTCGAAACCCGTCGGGCAGCACGCCGAGGAACCTTGCGTCGGCCGCTCATCCTTCGTGAGTGGCTGTTCGCGGTTTCCGGTTGGCCCGTCGAAAGCCTGCCACCGCGAGCCCGCAAGTCGTTCACCGTCGGGGGACCTGTCCCCCGTCGCGTGCAAGGCGACATTGGGCCGGTTGAGACGTTGGCCCAGTAACGGGTAAGACCCGACCGATAAAGGCGTTAAGGCGTCGTTAGAGGTCGAATATGGCCTATACAGGCATGCCGGAAGGCCTGACCTCCCGCGCACAGCGCACGGAATTGGGGCGGCGGCTCGCGCGCCAGCGCCTCGCGAGGAATGTGACGCAGGAGGCGCTCGCGGAGAGCGCCGGGGTCGGACTGCGTACCTTGCGGCGCATCGAAGCGGGGGAGCCGAGCGGCTTCGACAGCGTGAGCGCGTCGACTCCCGGCGCGGAGAACGCCAGCGTGCACGGCCGCGCAAGGCTAGCGAAGCATCAGGGAGCTGGTCGTGGTCGGAGCCTGAAGTGACCGACGCGAGCGTGATCCTGTGGGGCCGCCGTATCGGGGCGGTTTCGTGGGACGCCGGGAGGGAACAGGGGTTTTCGAGTACGACCCGCGTTTTGTGCGGGCCGGTATCGAG
Source organism: Gammaproteobacteria bacterium (assembly GCA_009840715.1). Classification (GTDB taxonomy): domain Bacteria; phylum Pseudomonadota; class Gammaproteobacteria; order Pseudomonadales; family Azotimanducaceae; genus VXNE01. Next base: position 12,971 of record VXNE01000405.1, on the reverse strand, counting down.
GTCTCGCCCGTGGTCATGCCTATGAGGGGGGCCCGTACGAGTGTCCGGAGCTTGACCACCGGGCGTTCATGGGCCTCCCGGGCCTCCTGGCCGATGCGCTGCCAGATCGCTACGGCAACGCCCTGATCAACGCTTGGCTGGCAGAGACTGGTCGCACGCGGGAGTCGTTCAGTCCCGTGGACCGGCTCTGCTACATCGGTACGCGGGGCGTCGGGGCGCTCGAGTTCGCGCCGGCGATCCGGCGGCCGGACCGACGTCACCGCGTCGAGGTCGGTCGGTTGGTCGATCTCGCCAATCGCGTTCTCCACGAACGGGAGCGTCTGACGGGACAGCTCCGCGGTCAGGACGACAAGGCGGCCGTGGAGGACATTCTCAGCGTGGGGACCTCCGCCGGCGGAGGCAGGGCGAAGGCGGTGCTGGCCTGGAACGCGGCCACCGGGGAGTTCCGGTCCGGCCGGACCAAGGCAGGGGACGGCTGCGACGCCGGGGAAACAAGATCCACATGCAGACGTTCGGGGCGTTGCGACACTTCGATTTCAACATGGCGGGCGCCTACGCCTACGAGCAAGTCATGGAGACGATCCGGGCGATGGGGCTCGGGATGGCCGTGGTCGAAGAGCAGTACCGGCGCGCGGTCTTCAACATCGTCGCCCGCAACCAGGACGATCACGTGAAGGAACATCGCGTTCCTGATGGACCGCAGCGGCGCGTGGCGGCTTTCGCCCGCCTACGACTTGGCGTACTCGTTCAACCCGTCGGGAGACTGGACGCACGAGCACCAGATGAGCGCAGCCGGGGAGCGTGACGGCTTCGACCGGGAGGACGTCCTGCGGTTCGCGGACAACTCGGGGCTGAAGAAGAACCCCGCGAGCCGCGTCATCGATTCAGGTCGGGACCGCGGTGCGGGACTGGCCACGGTTCGCGGTGAGCGCGGGGGTGGACGAAGACCGCGTCCGGCGGATCGGCGTTGCCCACCGACTCCGGTCGGTCCTTGCGGGGAGTTGCGTCCGGATCAACCCCTTCGACGAGTGCCTTGAGCGCGTTCAACTCGTCCTGGAACCGCTTGCGGTTGTCCTCGACGTAGGCCTCCCGGTCGAAGGCCGGCCCGCCGGGCGGAGCCTCCTGTTGACTGTAAACGTGGTAGGCCACACGCGTGCCCGCGTCCGTCGCGGTGAGTTCCCAAGTGGCGAAACCGATCAGCGCGCCGTCCAGGGCGTTCAGCCGGATCGTGCGCCGGGCGGGGGGGTCGAACTCGACGTTCGTGACCTCGAACAAGGGCGTGTCGGGAGCGTCCGGCATCACGGCCCGGAAGCGGTGTTCCGCGCCCTCGACCGGGACCAGTTGCGCGCCCGCCTTCCACGCATCGGGTTCGACGATGTGCGGCCAGATGCGCTCCGCCGGAGCGTCGATAGTGACGGCGTTGTGGGTCACGAGGCTCAGGTCGACCGGAGCCTCCGAGGTGGTCTGGGCCTGCGCCGAGGTGGTAGCCAGCGCGAGGCAGGCCATGGTGGACAGGACGCCTGCCCGCTTCAGCGCTTGCTTCATAATTCCCCTCCCAACCAGTTGCGGTGGAACTCCCCACCCTTCATCACCACGGGAATGTCGGCGCCGTCGCTCTCAAGCACCTTGAGGTCCTCGAGCGGATTGCCGTCCACGACCAGGATGTCGGCGTAGGCGCCTTCGGTGATCTCGCCGATGTCGCCGCTCGCATCGAGTATCTCCGCGTTCATGCCCGTGACCTGGCGCAGGATCTCGAAGTTGCTGAAGACGGGCTTGCGCAGGCCGAACTCGGTGCACTGCATCTTCTGCAGCGGCGCGCCGATCAGGTCCGTGCCGAATCCCACGCGCACGCCCGCCGACTTCATGTGGCGGAGCCGGTCGACGGCCTCGTCCTTGACCATGTCGAGCTTCGCGAGGGATTCGTCCGGGTAGCCGAGTTCCCTGCCATGCTCGACCAGCGCGGCCATCACGGCCAGGGTCGGCACGATGCTGGTGCCGGCTTCCGCGGCCATGGCGGCGGTGTCCGGCTCGATCAGGGTGCCGTGTTCGATGCAGTGCACGCCGAGCCGGACGGCGCGCTTCAGCGCCCGGTCCGGGTGGATGTGCGCGGTGCAGTACACCTGGTGGTTCTCCACTTCCTCGACGATGGCCCGCACCTCCTCGTCGGAGAACTGAGTGCCCTCCAGGGGATCGGAGGTGGTGGAGATGCCGCCCGAGCCGGTGAACTTGATGAACGAGGCGCCCCGGCGGAGTTCTTCGCGTGTCGCCTTGCGCACGGCATCCACGCCGTCCACGACCCAGCCCAGGGGATTGGCGAAACTGCAGCCGCACATCACCACCTCGTCGTCGTGGTGGTGATGATGGTGCTGGTGGCGCATGTCGAGGTGGCCGCCGGTCTGGCTGAGCGCGCGGCCGCAGAAGTAGAGCCGCGGCGCCTGGATGAGGCCGAGCTGTATGGCCAGCGACAGCCCGAAGTCGGCGCCGGCCGTATCGCGCACGGTGGTGAATCCGCGGTCGAGGCAGTCGCGCAGCATGTTCGCCGCGTGGTGGGCGATCATCGTCATCGGCAGGTGCTGCGCGCGCGTGACGTTCAGGTCGTAGGCGTAGACGTGCACGTGGGCATCGATCAGGCCCGGCATCAGCACGCGGCCGCCGCAGTCGATTGCTTCCGCGCCCGGGTCCGGGGGTGCGGCCGAGACTGCGGAGATGCGTTCGCCCGTGACGGTGACGTTGACCCGCTCGAGGGCGTCGCTCACCCCGTCGAAGACTTTTGCGTTCGTGAAGACGATCATGCGGTTCGGCTCGCGAAATGACCGTCTCAATGGACGCAGGCGTTGGGGCGCTACCTCACAAGAGCGGCACCGAGGCGTTCGTCACGGTGACGTCGCGGGGCGGTTCCATGCCGTGCAGGTGCCGGACGAAGTAGTCCCAGGTGCGCTGGATGACGTAACCCTCGCCGGCGGCGCCGTGCGTGCGGTTCGGCATTGCGAGCAGGTCGTAGGGCTTGTTGGCCGCCACCAGCGCGTCGATCAGCCGGAACGCCTGCACCGGCGGTACGTTCTCGTCCAGGTCGCCGTAGACGAGCAGGAGGTGCCCGTCCAGGTTGCCGGCGAGGGCGGTAATGTCCAGGGGCGCCCAGTTGGCAGGGTATTCGTCCGGCGCGGTGCGCTTGGAAGAGCCGTCCTCGTAGACCGGTGCGCCGGTCATCGTCTCGAACCCCGGGTAGATGGCGGCGTAGTCATACACGCCGGCCCCGGAGACGGATACGTCATAGAACGCGGGACGGCTCAGGATGGCCTGCGCGGCGAAGGTACCGCCCCAGGACCAGCCGTAGATGCCGGCCCGCTCCAGGTCGATCTCGGGATGTTGTTCGGCCAGTTGCCGGATGGCGGCGATGTGGTCGTCGATGCCCACCTGCGTGAACTCGGTGTAACCGGCGTTCCGGAACGCGGTGCCGCGACCCGGCGTACCGCGCCCGTCGGTGACCGCGACGGCAAAGCCGAGGCGCGCCAGGGCGCTCTCGCCGATGGGGTTCCTGCCCATGTGCGCCTCCATGAAGTTGCGCGGCGCCACGTAGACCTGCGGACCGCCATAGGCGGAATCGATGACCGGATGCCTGCCGCCGGGCAGCGCCCGGGCCGGGGCGTAGTAGACGGTGGCGATGTCCGTCTCGCCGTCCGCCGCCTTGACGAGTTGACGCACCGGGGCCTGCCAGCCGGCGGCGTAGAGCGCGCTGGCATCGGCGCGTTCCAGCTCGGCGACGATGCTGCCGTCCCGGGTCGAACGCAACACCGTGACCGGCGGCTGGTCCACGGTGGACCAGGTATCGATGAAGAGATTCAGGTCCGGCCGCACCAGCGGTTCGCCGGGCGCCGTCCCGTACAGCACGGTGAACAATGGGATCGGGTCCGCCGGGATCATGTGATCGGCGTCGTTCTCTGTCAGGAGGACCGGGTCGCCGCCCTCCAGAGAGGCACGGTAAAGGTGCCGGTAGTAGGGGTCACGATCGGCTTCGCGGCCCCCGGCGGTGAAGTAGATCTGCCGCGCCTCCTCGTCCAGCGCGTGAATGTCGAACACCGCCCAGTCGCCGGAGGTGATTGCGCCCTTGAGCTCCCCGGTCTGTGCATCGTGGAGGTACAGGTGGCCCCAGCCGCTGTCGTCGGAGTACCACACGACTTCGTCGCCGTCGCCGAGCAGGCGGATGTTGGGCCGGTTGTACATCAGCGTATTCGTCTCGAGGCGTACCGCGGACGTTTCCTCGATCACGGGCACCGCGTCACCGGATACGAGATCGACGCGGAGGAGCGCGGCGGACTGGGCATCCGGGGTGGCGACGACTATGAAGGCCTGGCCGCGGGCCGTGCTCCAGCCGAGCACGCCAGCGTCGAGGAGACCGTTCACCTGGTGCCCCTCGGGCAGTGCGATCGGCACGCTGGTCCCGGTCTCGACGTCAATGGCGAAGAACTCGATCTCGAGCGTGTCTGTATCCCCGGCGATCGGCATGTGCAGGTTGTGCACAACGGGCCGGCGTGACCCGTCCGTCGGCACCCACTCGACGAAGGGCATTGCCGGCAGGCGGCGTTCGTCGACGCGGGCGGCGATCAGGGTACGGCTGTCGGGGGACCAGGCCGTCATGTAGGGCGGCAGCGGCCAGTCGGTCTTCCTGCGCGGGATCGTGATCAGCGTGGTGTCGGGCCACTTGCCCCAGGAGAGCCCGGGCGATCCGTCGGTGGTCAGGGGACGTTCGTCGCCCGTCTCGACGTCGATGGCGTGGAGATTGTCGTCCCGCGCGACGACGGCGGTTCGGCCGTCGGGGGAGACCAGCCGGTCTGCCGGCGCGGCATCGGCCGGCGCCGGAGCGCAGGAAACGGGCTGCAGCGTGCATGTCACGCGCTGTGCCTCCGCTCCGACGCCCACGTCGACTTTCAGGCTCGACAGGTCTTCGGCGAGGGCCAGCGTGCCCAGCGCGAGGCTTGACCCATCCAACGGCTCTTCAAGTTCGAGCGCCTCGCTGATGGCAACCGCCACGGCATCGTGATCGAAGGCCCTGGACTTCTCGCCGTTGGCGGCGTCGAAGACGACGTACTCATGCCCTGCCTCCGTATCGCGCCGATACCAGAAGCGGCCCGTATCCCCCAACCAGTGCGGTTCCACGCGGGCGTTCTTCACGAGGCCGGCCACGTTGCCTTCGAGCAGCGCCGCGGCAGCGGTGTAGTCGGCTGCCGTCAGCGGCCCGGCATCGGGCTGCGCGCCATCGACCGACTCGGCCGGAGCACAGCCCGCGAGCGAAAGGAGGCAGACTCCGACAAGCGAGCTTCGGAGGAAGCGTTCTGCGTACACCGGGCGCATCTCCTTCGGATCAGGCAACGGTGACTTTGGCCCCGTGGTCCGCGATGCGGTTCTCGAGGCCGGATGCCAGGTAGCTTGCGGCGTCGCCGTTGTCTTTCAGATGCGCGTCCATCTGGGCCAGGAGCAACGCCTGCAGGACGGCGTGCGCCTTGTCGGTCGCCAGCATGTCTTCGTGACGGCCGACCGTCCGCAGCATGACCTCGACATCGATGCCGGGTGTGAATGCGCCGTGCACCCGCAGTTGTTCGACGAACGCGTCGTGCCGCTCCTCGCAATGCTCGACGAACTGGAAATGGCCGATGTCGTGAATCTCGACCATCCGCTTGGGTTCCGGCAGGTCCTGAAAAAGGGCGCGCATCGCGTCGATCAGGACCAGCGCGTCCCGGTCCCCGGCGACCAGCAGGGTGGGGACCGGCCTGGGCCAGGCATCGAGGTCGAGCACGGCCCGGTTGTCCGCCATCCCCGGGGAGAGCGGGCTGTCGCCAAGACCGGGCGTCAAGGGGACGGCCGCGGAGAAGCGATCGTCCTCCTGCAGCATCATCAGCGTCGTCCAGCCGCCGAAGCTGACGCCCGTGAGACCGATCCTGTCTGCGTCGAACCTGATATCGCTGCCGACCGCTCCACCGAGCAGCCGGTCCGTCACGAACCGTATGTCCCTGGGCCGCGTCTCACGCAGGGGCGCCAGGTCGTACTGGTCGCCGGGCTCCACGATCTTGTTGTCGCCCGGGTGATCGGCGGCGGCGACGACGTAACCGTGGCTCGCGAGGTGGGTGGCCAGGAATCCGGCGCTGAAGCGTGAGTCGGTGGCGCCGTGGGAGTAGACGACGAGCGGAAACACGTCGTCCCTCGGCGTTGCGTCGCGGACCGCGGCCTGGCGCCTGGGTCGCCACGGATTCGGCGGCTCGAAGGAAATCACGTCCTGCGTGTCCGCCGCGAGATCCTGCCCCTGGTGCGCATCCGTCGCCGGGAACCAGACTGTCAGCGGGATGTGTCGTCCGTCGTCGTCCAGGTCGACGTGTCTGACACCGACGGGGAAGTCGCCGCGCTGAAATGGGTCGTAGGACATGGGACTTGCTCCGCTTCGAATCCGGTGGCCCGACTGCGCTATATGCTCAACCGCACGCCGGCGACGTAACGGCGTCCGTAGGCCTCGACCTGGTTCGGGTTCCAGGCGCGTCCGGTAAAGCGGACATCGGTTTCGTCCGAGAGGTTGTTGGCGTCGACGAAGACCTGCACCTTGTAGCCCGTGAGCTCTTCCAGGTCGTAGCGGACGGAAAAGTCCAGCCGCTTCTGTTCGTCCCACCAGATAGCCGTGGGGTCGTCGAACGCCACCGCTTCGGTTTCATCGACCCATGCGTCGCGGTAGCGATAGCTGACCCGTGCGGACACACCGTAGTTCTCGTAGAACAGGGAAACGTTGTAAGCGCTGTCGGACTGCCCGGGCAGATCGAGTTTCGCCCCCTGGACGGTCGTGTACTCGGAATCGATCAGGGTGAGATTCGCCTCCACGCCGAAACCGGACCAGAAGCCCTCCATGTAGTTGTCCAGCCTGCCGGTAAACGAGATTTCGAGCCCCTGAAGCCTCCCGTCCTTGCCGTTGCCGAATGCCTGCAGGGTCCACATCTCACCCGGTGGAGCGATGTCGGAATAGATGCTGCCGAGGACCCTCTCGTTGGCTTCTCCGATAACGTTGTCTATGGAGCGATGGAACACCGTGACGGCCAGGATGCTGGCCTCGGCGAAGTACCACTCGTACGCCACGTCCACACCCCAGGAGGTCTCTTCCTCCAGGTCCGGATTGCCGCCCACCACGGCGCGGCCCACGGGATTGATGGAGGCGGACGCCCGGGCTTCGATGTAGGTCGGGCGGCTGATGCCGCTCGAGAACGAAAACCGCAGCTTCTGGTCGTCGCGGAAATCCCAGTTGACGTGGGCGCTGGGGAGGACGTTCGTGTAGGTTCTGGATACGTGGAGCGGCTCGAAGGTAGTGCCGACCAGCCGCGATCCGGCGGTCTCGTAGTCGGTGTCCTCGATCCTGACCCCCAGGACGATGTTGCCCCAGTCCCGATCGATGGTCTGCATGATGTACGCCGCCATGATCGTTTCCTCCAGTGCGAGCACTTCCTCCGGGGGGAACGGTGCCCGCGTCAGGCCGTTGGCTTCCAGGGCGTCGCGGATCGCCCGGTTGTTGGCGTGGTAACCCCCGATCGTATTGTTGAATTCCGTGTCCCACGGACCGACGTAGAACGGTTCGACGGGGATGCCAAAGCCGCTGATCACGACGGAGAGCGGCGCACCGCCGCCGGTGGCGTCCCGGTCGTCGTGCTTGAAGCCGAACTTCAGTTCGCCCCAGCGGTTGGATCGGTTCACGTGGATGTTGAACTGCTTCGCATCGGTGTCCAGAGTGCCGAACAGTTCCGCAAACAGCGGCAGGGCATACTCCACGTCCTGCAGACGCTCGTCGAACGTCAGGATTGGCTCCTGTGCGTCGGAAAGATCGTAAAACACGTTGCTGACCTGGTTGAAGCCGAGCAGGTACGGGACTGGCAGATAGGAGTCGAACCACGTGTCGATCTGGCTGTAGCTCGCGTCTACGTCCCAGTCCCCGATGCTGAAGTCCGCGCCGAGCGTGACCACGTCCGTCTCGTTGATGTAGTCCCCGTCCTCCAACGCGCGCGTAACCGAGGCGTTCGGTATGGTGCCCCTTTGCGCGGGAATGTCTGCCGGGAAATTGAAGACCCACTGGTTGCGCTCTTCCGCGTCAGTGAACTCGGTGCTGAGCACATCGACGTATACTCTGCCTCCGTTGTCGAGGTAGTACTCCACCGAGCCGCCGTACGCTTTGTCGCCGCGATCGACGAAGTAGTTTCTGAAGTCGAGGAGCACCGGTACCAGGTTACCTTGGGTGCCGGCGTACTCCATCTCGCGGTTGTCGGTGATCTGCTCTCGCAGGTTGTCCGAGGCGTAGACCAGGAAGCCGAACCTGTCGTTGGAATAGGATACGCGTGCGTTGCGGCGGTCTATGCTGCCCCCACCGAGATCCTGCTCCCCGATGCCGTACTCGGCCGTAGCCGACCAGCCCCTCACATCCGATGGCCTGAACGCCTTGATGTTGATGTAGCCGGAAATGGACTCGCCCGGCATGTCGGACGTGATGGCTTTGTTGGCCACGACCTGGCCCGTGATGACGGCGGGATAGGCGTCGAATCGGGGGATCCTGCCGTTCTCGACACCGGGAATGTCGATGCCGTTGAAGGCCGTCGTCGTGTAGCGCTTCGGCGATCCCCGAAAGCTGACGTAGCGCGCCTGCCCCTGGTCGCGTTCGATCGCGAGCCCGGCGAGTCGGCCCAGCGCATCCGCGAGGTTCTGGTCCGGGAAGCGGCCGATCGCATCGGCCGAAATGATGTCCGCGACGTTGTTCGCGTTGCGTTTGGCTTCGATCGCGGAGATCTGGCTCGCCCTGATCGGTTTCGCGACGACCACCACTTCTTCCAGTTCTTCGGCGTACGCTGGTACCAGACCGATGGCGGCGAATAGTGCCAAGGCCATCGCCACGCGCTTTGCATGCTGTTCCACAGGATTCCCCCCCCAAGCTCGTGCTACATCCATTACGGGCGCCCAGGCGACTTCCGCCGGTTGCTTCAGCGCATTCGAGTTCGGAAGGCCTCGCGTCCGGTGCGCGATGCTACTCCAGATTTGGCGATTCCGGCAGGTGGCGCTGGCGCGGCGAAACCGGGGTGGCGCGGATTCGGCGCGTCCCTTACGGTACGGCCCTGGCATCCGGTAGCCGGGAACGGGAATGACCCTGAGCCGAAAGGACATCGAAGCGTTCCACGCGGACGGGGCGATCGCCCTGCGCGGCGTGGTGGGCGCCGAATGGCTGCGTGTCCTTGCCGACGCCATCGAGGACGACATCGCGAACCCGGGATCCTTCTACCACGGCTACGAGCCGGAGGACGGGCGCGGCCGCTTTCACGGCAACCTGCGGACCTGGGAGTCCCACGACGGCTTCCGGCGCTTCTGCTTCGAATCGCCCCTGCCGCGCCTGGCCGCGGAGATACTCGGCTGCCGGCGGATCAACCTGCTCTACGACCAGCTCTTCGTGAAGGAGCCGGGCACGCTCAATCGCACCCGCTGGCACAACGACCAGCCCTACTGGCCCGTCGACGGAAACCAGATCCTGTCGTTCTGGGTGGCGCTCGACCCCACCTCCGCCGGGACGGGCGCCGTAGAGTTTGTGCGCGGGTCCCATCGCTGGGGACGGTTCTACCAGCCGGAGGTCTTCGGGCGCACGCACCTGGACGGGTACGAGAGCAACCCGGACTACGAGCCGACGCCCGATGTCGAGTCGGCGCGGGCCGACTACGACATCTTCAGCTTCGATCTCGAACCCGGGGACGTCTACGCGTTCCATGCGCTGGTGCTCCACGGCGCCGCCGGCAACGCGAGCGAACAGGTGCGCCGGCGCGGCTACGCGGTCCGCTACACGGGCAACGACGTCACCTACTCGACCCGCCCGGGCACGAACCTGGACCTTCGCAACAGCGTCCTCAGGGATGGCGACCCTCTGGACAGCGCGCAGTACCCGCGGGTCTGGGAGGCCGGGGGCGGGCGCTAGTCACCGATGGCCTCCAGGAACTCGCGCGGGTTGACGACAGCGAGGCCCCGGCAGAGTTCCTCTGGAAAGTGCTTGCGGTTGCCGGTGATCAGGTAGTCAGCGTTCGCGGCCACTCCGACCTCCAGAAACGGCTGGTCGTCCGGATCGGGAACCTTGATCCGCAAGGGAGTTGCCGCCAGCCGCAGGCCGTTGCGCACCAGCACCGCAAGCACCGTCTCGACACTCTCGGGCGGAAGGGCGAGTCGAGGCCGCGCGAGCACATCGCGGTACTCGGCGAGAATGCGTCCGTCCAGGCAGACGCGATGCGCGCCCGAGGCAACGAGGTCGACTACAGTTCCGGGTCGTCCGTGGGGTGACAAGAGGCCCGACCCGAGGACGTTCGTGTCCAGGACGACCCTCATGGGCGCCGTGCGGCTCTGGCGGCAGCGATTTCCGCGTCGATCTCGTCGAGGGACAGCTCGGCCGCGCCGGACTCCCGCGCGCTTTGCCGAATCGATTCCAGGGCTTGCAGCGCCTCCGCCTGCCGGAGCGCTTCAAGCGTGCTGTCAAAGATCTCGGGGGAGGTGGCCACCAGAAACGCGATGGGCTTGCCATTGGAGGTGACGACCATGCGCCGCTGGGCCTCCAACGCCTCCCAGACCGCGGCCGAGCGACTTCGGAGCTCTCGGACACTGATGAAGTCCATTGCGCCTCTTCTCAATTGTGTACATGATTGTGTACTCTAACGGAGGCACAGCGTCAAGGCGGGGGCTGTGGCGAAGGGCGCACACCGCGTCCCCGATCCCTCCATGGTGTTGCACGACTCGCCCGACGGCCGCGGTTTACCGGTTCTCGCCCGGAGGAGAGGATCTCCAGGGAGTCAGGTCGCGGCGCTCCCCCAGACCTGACCGAAGACCCGCAGGAGCTTCGCGCCCAGGATGCCGCGGATCTGATCGTCGGTGTAGCCGTGACCGACCATCAGCTCACGAAGTGGGACTTGCGGCATGCCATGCTCCTCGGCTACCGATACCACGAATTGCCCATCGCGGTCTCCAGCCGCGAGCGCCACGCTTCCAGCGCTCCCCGCTGCTCGACGATTTCGGCAAAGTCCGGCGTGACACGCTCGCTCGAGCCAGTGCATAGCTGCCCATAGATCGCGAAGTCGGCGATGCTTGGCTTGTCTGAGCAAAAGAACGGATTTCGGCCCAAGAGCACGACCAGATCGTCAAGCCGCTTTCCGAGTTCGCGTACCAGCATCTCGTATGGCAGACGGCCCATGCCTTGTGCTCTGGGCTGCCTGCCGACAAGGCGGCGAAGTATGGGCTTGGCGAATATCCGCATGGGTGCGGGTACGAACCGGGCGTTTTGAGCAATCGTCCGATGTTCGTTCTTCTCATGCCATCGAAACGCCTGCACGCTCCAATACAGGGATTCGTCAGCCCAGTCTTCCAGGATGCGTTGGTGAGCAGCGACCGCCGGATCGCTCGACACGAGTGGTTTATCCGGGTGAATCTCGTCGAATCGCCGCAAGATCAACGTCGAGTCGTAGACCGCTTCGCCGTCGAAAAGAGCAACCGGCACCTTGCCCGTCGTGGCGTTGTATCTGCCAAGCTCCCTGATGCTCACGTACTCGTCATGATCGTAAGCGAACCCTTTGTAGTCCGCGGCCGCCAGAGTCTTCACGACGAATGGAGAAACGGCAGGTCCTACGATCCTGGTCTCGCTCATCGCTCACCCTGTCCTTCGAGCTACCTCCAGACCTGACCGAAGACCCGCAGGAAGTTCGCGCCCAGGATGCCGCGTATCTGACCGTCCGTGTAGCCGTGACTGACCATCAGCTCGGTCAGGGGCGCGATCACCGACGGGCCGGCGATGGCCAGGCGGTTCATCGGCGGATACTGCTCCTCGCCGTAGAGTTCCGTGTACTGCGGGACGACGTTCTCCACCGGCAGCGGCTCATCCATGAGGGGGACGTGGTCGAGGCCGAGCCCCACGTGCCGGTCGCCCACCAGTTCGGCGACGTAGTCGACATGGCGGAACATCTGCTCCGCCGAGGGGTCGTACAACGCCTCCGACAGGAACAGCGAGACGCCGTTGATACCGATCACGCCCCCGGTGGCCGCCGCCGCGCGGATCTGGGTGTCGCTGATGTTGCGTTCGTGATCGCGCAGCGCCCGGGCCGAGGAGTGGGAGAAGATCACCGGCGCCGTCGAGTGTTCGCACATCTCCAGCGTAGAGCGCTCCGACATGTGGCTGCCGTCGCAGACCATGCCGACGCGGTTCATCTCGGCGACGAGCGCGCGGCCGAAGTTCGACAGCCCCGGGTTGTCGTGGTCGTGGCTGCCCCCGGAGGCCAGGTTCTTGTCGTTGTAGGCGAGCAGCATGTGCCCGACGCCGAGGCCGTACAGCACCTCCACCAGATTGATGTCTCCTTCCAGCGGGGTCGATCCCTGGAAGTTGAAGTTGACCCCGAGCTTGCCCTCGGCCTTGGCGCGGGCCACGTCCCCGACGTTGTGCACGAAGACGTACTCGTCCGGGCGTTCGAGGATGTAGCGCCGGTTCGCCGCGAGCACGTGGAGCATCTGGCCGGTGGTCTTGGTGAAGTCGGACCCGGCGGTCATGGAGAGCCAGGTGACGTTCGCCTTCTTGTACTTGGCGATCCAGGAGTCGTAGCCCACCGGCTGCATCGAGATCGCGTGAATGGGCGAGTTGGCGCCCGTCATGTCGAGGATCGGGCTTTCGGCCAGCAACTTGAGGGTCCGCGTCGACAATGCGGAGCCTGACACGGAGACCGCCTGCGGCAGCAGCGCCAAGCCCGCCCCTGCCTGGAGGAGTCGTCGTCGATTCACCCCGCGCCTCAGCCCCGCGGCAGGTGCGGCCCGTACAGGTAGAGGAGCGCATCGTTGATCGCCGGGGCGAGGATCGTCGTATGCGTGTGGCCCGGGTACATCTTCGAGGCGAACGTCAGCTGGTCGTTGGGCATGGAGTTGAGCACGCTCACGAGGCTGTTGTAGTTGCGCCCCAT
>VXNE01000016.1:19170-19771 GCA_009840715.1 Gammaproteobacteria bacterium | reverse complement strand
TCGAGCGCTTCTACGCGCACAGCCGCCGCATCGAGGCCCAGTGCTCAGCCGCAGCTATGGAAGGCCTCGACGACGAGGGCGTGTCGGACTGGGAACTGGCCCGTTACCTGGAGATGGCGTAGCCCGAGGGGCTCAATACCCGACCGGCCTGCTGTCGTTCGCCGGCGTCAGCGCCCAGACCATCGAGACGCCGCCGCTGCGCTTGCCGGTGTCGGGGTCGATCATGGCCCCGGACCAGCCGCCCTGGAGCACGTCGTCCTCGTAGAGGTTGGCGCCCATGGCATTGGCGGCCGCCACCACCTCGGGATCGAACCTGCCTTCGACGATGCTGGTGCGCTCGGTGAGGCCCTTCGAAGTGAACTCCGGAGAGCCGAACGCCGGCGCGCCCGCCGCTTCCTCGGGGCTGTAGCCGAAGTCCAGGATGGAGTGCAGCGCCTGGATGGTCTTCTGGTGCAGCCCCATGCCGATGGAGCCGAAGGCAAGCAAGGGTGCCCATTCATGGGGGGGGGGGGCCCCGGCCGCCCCCCCGGGGGGGGGCGCGGCGCGCCGCCCCACGAGCCGCGTGGTGTGAGTTGGGCGGCGGCCCGCCGCGCCCGCGGCG
>VXNE01000016.1:0-19160 GCA_009840715.1 Gammaproteobacteria bacterium | reverse complement strand
CCCCTTGTGGGGGGGGGCGCCCCCCCCCCGCTCCCCGGCTGAGGGCTCCGTCGCGCATCACGATGCCCGGATTGGTGGGATCGGGCAGCCGGACGCCCGGGCCGGCGGCGGCGATCTGGGCCTGCTGGTGCGCGCCGGAGTCCGGAATGGAGATGCCGTCGACGAAGATGCCGGTCATGCCCCAGCTCACGGTGTTGATGGAGTGCACCATGCCGAGCATGTTGCCCCACTGGTCGACGGTGGCGATGGTGTCGGAGTGCACCGGTACGGGCTGCGGGGGACGCGCGAAGGGGATGTCGCCGGCCTGCAGCGCCGCCCAGAGGGCGCGGCCGTGGGCCTTGCCGAGTCGCCCTTCGAGGGACATGTCGACGCCCGGCACCTCGTCGGCGAGATGCGGGAAGAGGTAGCCGACCATGGACAGGCGCGTGAGCTGCGTCAGCCAGAACAGGGCCTCCGGCGATTCGGTGTAGTGCCCCATGGACTTGATGTTCGCCGCTTCAAGGACGTTCAGCGCCTCGGTCGTGTTGACGCCGCCGGTGGCCGGAAGTCCGTGAGAGAAAACCCGGTGCCCGGCGTAATCGGCCACCACGGGGTCGCTCCAGAGGACCTCGTAGGCCGCCAGGTCCTCCATGGTCATCCGGCCGCCTTCCTCGCGCACCGCCGCGACCAGCTTCTCGGCCCACTCGCCGGTGTAGAGATAGTCCACGTTGCCGTCGGCGGCGACCCGGCGCAGCGTGGCCGCGAGCGCAGGCTGACGGAACGTGTCGTCGAGTTCGTACAGGGAACCGTCGTCTCGTGAGAACACCGCCAGGGTCTCCGGCCGGCGGGAGAGGACGTTGGAACGGAATGTCAGGTTCTGCACGAGGCCGGCGTTGAACGGGATGCCTTCCTCCGCGATGCGGATGGACGCGTCGAACAGGTCGGCGAAGGGGATCTTGCCGAAGCGCGCATGGCCCGCTTCTACGCCTTTCATGAGTCCCGGAACCAGCGTCGCGCGGCCGGACGGGTGGATCTTCGTGGACAGGATGTCGTCCATGTCCACGCCCGGGATGGTCATGGGGTCATCCTCGCCGGCCACCGTGTTGTACGAGGCGTTCATGTTGTAGACGGCGCCGGTCCCCGCGTCGTAGTAGACGAGGGTCATGATGCCGGCGAAGCTCACCCAGCTCCCGGCGGCGAGCGTGACCTGCGCCATCGCGGTCGCCAGTGCGGCGTCCATCGCCGAGCCGCCCGCCTTGAGGATGTCCACCCCGGCCTGCACCGCCGCGGCGCCGGTAGTGCCGACGACCATACCCTTGTCGACCTGTCCCGGTCGCGCGTCTTCGTGGGGGGCCTCGTCCGAGGGCGCGCAGGCCGCGAGCAACGCCGCGCAGGTCAACGCGGCTGTCCGTCCCGTAGTGTCGATCATGTCACCGAGCCCCTGCCTGTCCGACGGCGGATGTTAGCTCGGGGAAGGCGATGAGTTCGTCGGGCGCCGCGCCCGAACTGAGGGGAGGGCCGGATCGGCGCGTCGTTTCCGAAGGCAAGTCGGGCTTCGTTCGCGTGGAGGAATCCGGACATGAAAGCTCTCGAAACCATCTATTCGCGGCGAGACGCCCGCAGCATCCGCTGGCTGCCCGCGCTCGCCCTGCCAACCCTGCTGCTGGCCGGAAACGTCGCCCACGGCCAGCAAGCGCTGGAGGAAATCGTCGTCACCGCGCAGAAGCGCGAGGAAAACCTCTACGAGGTGCCCGTGGCGGTGAGCGCCTTCGACGACGAGAGGCTCGAGCAGGCCATCCTCGACGACGTGGCGGACCTCGGCCGCTTCGCGCCGAGCCTGACGGCGAACAACGTCTCGGCGGGCGGCGCCAACAACTTCATGCGCGGCGCCGCCAACGAGAGCACCGCGGTGGGCGCCGACTCCAGCGTGGCGATCAACGGCGACGGCGTCTACACGCCGCGGTTCACGACGGCCCTCAACAACTTCGTGGATGTCGAGCGGGTGGAACTGGTCAAGGGACCGCAGGGGACGCTCTACGGCCGCAACGCGACCGGAGGCGCCATCAACATCGTGACGAAGCAGCCGTCGGCGGAGACCTCGTTCAAGGGCGACGTGGAAGTCAGCAACTTCTCGGGGCGCAAGGCGCGGGTTGCCGGAGGCGGCGCGTTCTCGGACACGGTCTTCGGCCGCCTGGCCCTGGTCTACAACAACAAGGAGAACTACTCCTACAACCCGGTCTTCCGCGAACGCCTCGACGTGGAGGACATGTTCGCCGCCAACGCCTCGCTCAAGTGGCAGCCGAGCGACCGCTTCGAGGCGCTGCTGCGCTACGACCTGTTGCAGGACAAGGCACTCGGCGTGGTTTCGACCCGGGTGCTCGCCCCGGGCGCTGGGCACGCCGGCCTCGCGTTCGACCCGGACCCCTTCGTCAACGGTTCCGACTTCCGGGTCAGCGACTCCATGAACGACATGGACTCGCGCGGCTTCAACGCCAGCCTCACCTGGGATTTCGAGAACTTCCGGATCACCTCGCTCACCGCCTGGAAGCACTTCGAGACGGACCTCGACTACGACGCCGACGGCACCGAGCGGCCGATCCTCTCGGTGGTGCCGGTCTCGCAGGAGGAGTCCCGGACGATCTCGGAGGAGCTGCGCATCGAGTACACGGGCGCCGGCGCGTGGGAGTGGATGGCCGGGTACTTCTATTTCGACGAGGACGCGCGGCAGGACCTGAATCTCGAATTGCTCGGCGGCGTGCTGGCGCTGGTGCCGCTCTCCGACCTGGGCGTCGAGGCCTGGGCGCTGTTCGGAGAGGTCGCCTACAACCCGACCGAGCGGCTGAAGCTGACCGCCGGCCTGCGCTACAGCGACGAGACCAAGGACCACGTGACGATCATGAACGGGGTGATGCTGCCGGACTCTTCCGGCACGGCATCCTGGGACGCGTTCACGCCGAAGTTCACCATCGGTTACGACCTCGGCGAAGACCTCTTCGTCTACGCCACCGCCAGCCGCGGGTTCAAGAGCGGCGGCTTCAACTCGGTCTCGAACTCCCCGGTGTTCGACCCGGAGTATCTCTGGAACTACGAGGCGGGCCTGAAGGGCACGACCGCCGACGGCCGCGTGCGCGGCGCCGTAACGGCCTTCATCTACGACTACACCGACATCCAGGTGCGCATCTATCCGGAGGTCACCGGCGCGCCCATCCCGATCGACAACGCGTCCAAGGCGGAGGTCACGGGCATCGAGATCGAAGGCAGCCTCATACCCTCTCCGAGCTTCCAGCTCGACGTGTCCATCGCCTGGATCGACGGTACCTACGAGGACTACATCACGGCGAACCCCAACGCCGGCAACGCGCTCCAGGATCTCTCCGGCAACCGGATGATCCACTCCCCGAGGCTCAAGGCCAACCTCGGCGCGGAGTACGCGTTCGAACTCGGCGGGGCGGGGTCCCTGGCGCTGCGCGGCGAGTACATCACCAGCGGCAAGATCTACTTCGACCAGTTCAACGTGGACCAGACCGAGCAGGACAGCTACGAACTCTGGAACGCCTACGTCACCTACACCAGTTCCAACGGACGCTGGACCGTTGGCGCGTGGGGCAAGAACCTGGGCGATGAGGTCTACGTGCTGCAGATCTACCCGAGTGGCCTGCTCGGCATGCGCGGGCTGCTGGCGCCGCCGCGGACCTATGGGCTCCGGATCGGGTACAGCATGTGACGGACACCGGATTGGCGGGAAGGAACCAATGAGAAAACGACTGACCGATGTGCGCCATGGGCTGGTCCTGGCCTGGGTGCTTGCCTGCGGGCTGGGCGGCGCGGCCTGGGCGCAGGACGCGGCGGATCCCGCTGCCCGGCCTGCGGAGATGGAGGTTCGGGTGGCCATGCGCGACGGCGCGAGGCTCCTGACCTACGTGAATCTCCCAGCGGGCGAGGGGCCCTTCCCAACCGTGCTCGTGCGCACGCCCTACCTGCTCTCCATCGGGCCGCGCCACAACCCGATCATGGATGCCTACCTCGACGCGGGCTATGCGGTCGTCTGGCAACTCGCGCGGGGCATCGGCGACAACGACGGGCGTTACCGGTTCATCGCCGACGACCGCGACGACGGCTACGACTGCATCGCGTGGATCGCCGCACAGCCCTGGAGCGACGGCAACGTCGGCATGGATCACGGCTCGTACAACGCCATGACGCAGTTGCAGGCCGCGAGCACGGCCCCGCCGGCGTTGAAGGCGATCATCCCGTTCGTGCCGTCGTCGCATTTCTTCCGGGAGACGCCGTACTCGGGCGGCATCTTCATGCGCTACCACATGCTGAACTGGCACAAGCTGCTCCGGCTGCGCTCCTTCGAGGAGACCGGCGTCGGTTTCATGGATTCCAGCCGGGTGATCGACGACCCCGAGTGGCAGCGGCTGCTCACGTCGCGCCCGCTCATCGACTCGGCGAACGGCTACCTCGATGGCGACGAACTCGTCCAGTACCGCAGGTTCCTCGAGGAACCGGTCATGAACAGCGAGTACTGGCGCGAGACGATGATGATGGATGAGCACTATGCCAGGGTCGCCATCCCCGTCCTGCTGGTGAGCGGCAACTTCGACCCGACCACCGGCACCCTGCATGCCTGGCGGCAGCTCGAGGCGAACGCGCCGAATCCGCAGAACCGGAAGCTCCTGATCGGACCGTGGAACCACGGCGGTTCCTACGTCGGCATACCGCCGGCGGAAGGGCCCTACGAGCTCGACGGCGCCGGCGTCGTCGACATGTCCGCGCTGCGCATCGCCTTCTTCGACCGCTATCTCAAGGGGGTGCCCGCGTCGGTGTCCCTGCCGCAGCGCGTTCGCGTGTTCGTCACGGGCAGCAACGCCTGGCGTGAGTTCGACAGCCTGCCGGTGCCCGCGCTCGCGAGGACGCCGGTCTACCTGGCCAGCGAAGGCGCGGCCAACGGCGTGGAGGGCAACGGGTCGCTGGGGTTCGAGCCCGGTTCGCCTGCCCCCGCCGACGTGACGATCGCCGATCCGTCGAACCCGGTGGTGGCGATCACCGACCTGATGGCGGGAGTCGGGGAGTATTCAGAATCCCACGGGAACGAAGCGGTACTGGTCTACGATTCGGCGGCGCTCGACGAGCCGCTGACGGTCATCGGGGAGAGCCAGGCCGTGGTCCATGTCTCCATATCGACGCCGGATACCGACCTGGTCGTGAACCTGCACGAGGTCCACCCCGACGGCAGGGCCATCCGCCTCGGGGCCGGAGGCGGCCTCAGGCTGCGCTACCACGAGGGTTTCGACCGGGAGGTGCGACTCGAACCCGGCAGGATCTACACGGTGCGGATCCCCCTGGCGTACGTCGGGCACACCTTGGCCGCGGGCAACGTGCTACGCGTGACGGTCTCGGGCACGGAGTTCCCGATGCTCGACCCCAACCCGAACACGGGCGAGCCGATCGCGACCGCCACGCGGATGCAGACCAGCGAGATCAGGATTCATCACGACTCGGCGTATCCGAGCCGCGTCGAGTTGCCGATCGTGGAGCTCTGATCTACGCGCGGTCAGGAGACTCTCACATGACGCCTTCCCTGTCGGGGCTTGGACTTCGACCGGCCGGAAAGCGGTTCTCGGTCATGGATGGTGCTCGCGGCCCGGCGGCGGTCGTATTCGTACGCGCGTCGCGGTGACGACGATGATCGCGCCAGCGCCCAATGCGTCGCCGTGGCGCTTGATCAGATCGAGGAGCGCTTCCGCCTGTTCCGCGACGCCCAGTCCGACCAGCCGGACGATGCAGGGATGCGGCAGGCGGCGCAGGAAGACCAGTTCCCCGAAGTCCTTGTCTTCGGTGACGAGCACGCGGTCCTCGCCGTGGGCGAGCGCAAGCAGCACCTCGTCGGAAGCGTGGCCGTGGCCGTCGCGGGCGGAAAGGACATCGTGTCCGTGGTCGACCAAGGCCTGCTGCAGTGTGCGCGATGCCGCGCAGACATCGAGCAGAAACTTCACGAAGCCTTGCGGACAGCGACCCGGTCATGCACGTGTTCGCCTGCGAGTGAACGATGGGCGAACAATAGACACGCACGGATGTCCTCGGTCTGGAGGTCCGGGTACTCCTCGAGGATGGTCTCAGCAGTATCTCCAGCCGCTAGCATGGCCAGCACATGCTCCACCGCGATGCGCATGTCGCGGATGATGGGCTTTCCGCCGAAAACGTCGCCACGTACGGTAATGCGCTCGAGTAGTTCGGTGTCCGTCATGTTCTTTCCATTGGCTCGTACTGCCGCGGATACTGTCGGCCACCTCGCGCCGACAGGTCCGCAGACTAGTCCCCTATCGTGCCGTCATCAACACGAACCGGTCGAGCACCGTGCCGCCGGTGGGCTACACGGACGACCAGCACGACCAGTGTGGTCTTCTTGACCTCGTCGAGAACCCGGTAGTCGCCCACCCGCAACCGACGGATGCCTTTGAGCCCTCGCTTGAGGGGACTCCCGGCCGTCCGACTTTCGGCCACCGATCAATGGCCTGCGAGATGCGTGTACGGTCTGACGGCGGACTCGCTGAAGCTCCCGGGCCGCGCTCCGCTTAATCGTGATCGAGTAGCCCATCTTCATGCGAGCGGCTCGCCCCTCGCGCTCCCCGGCTGAGGGCTCCACGGACTTCGTCCCAGTCAAGTACAGGGTCACTTGGGTCCTGAAGTCGTTCGAGGGCTACGGACAGGTCGTCGCAGTCCTCCAGGTAGCGCTCGATGGCCTCACGGACGATCTCCGCGCGGCTGCGGTTCGATCGGCGGGCGGCGGCGTCGAGGGCTCCGACGACCTCGTCGGGCAAGCGGGCGGTGATCTGGCTCACGTGATCGTCCTCACGTTCGGAGATTGTTGAAGAACATCAACCTGATGTACGGCAACGCTCGGGTCGACCAGCGGTCGGGCCTGTCGTGGTGGACTGCTGTTACGGGAGTGACCGCTTGACACCCTCAGCAAGGCTCCGTGCGCCTTCAATCGGCGCTGTCCGGTTCGTCGTCCCAGTAGCCGCAGGCCGTATTTGCGCGACCGATGAACCTGAAGCCGCCGGCGTCCGTGCCGATGTCCGATGCCGCCGCCAGCTTGCCGCTGTCCGGATACTCGCAGACGTCGGTCGTCGCTGCGGAAGAGATTGCGAGGAATTTGAGGGGCGTTGTACCGGTGTTGGTCAGCTTGTGCGCGAACTCGGCACCACCGCGCGGTGCGCCCAGGACGTCTCCTGCCTGGACTTCGTAGGTCGCCTCGCCGAATCGGTAGCGGCCGCTGCCCTCAAGAATCACGAACATCTCGTCGAGCGCATGGTGGACATGGTATGGGCAGCCTGACTTGCCGGGCGGAACCTCGCTGTAGGTTGCCCCGAGCCTCGTCAGTCCCATGAGGTCCGCCACCCGGTTGTCCGCCGACGCGTAACTCTCTCCCCGGGAGAACGACTTGAGCGGAAGCGCGGAGAGGGTCACAACCGGTGTCACGGCCGTCGCGGTGCGATCACCGCTCATGGGACCTCCCCGATTGATTGTCTCGCCAGAATCTCCGCGTCACGCGCGTACTCGTCCTGAATCGCCGCGAGTTCCTTCTCGATGCGCGGCCGCGGCCACCAGTCGCCCCGCAGCATGACCCCGGCGATCCCCCGGGCATTCGCGACGTCCTCGAGCGGGTTCGCGTCGAGCAGCACCAGGTCCGCGCTGCCGCCGGGCACGATGGTCCCGAACTCGCCCACGCGCTCGAAGTAGCGCGCCGGCTCCGAGGTGGCCGCGGTCAGGGCCTGGTAGGGCGTGAGGCCGGATTCGACCAGCAGCGCCAGTTCCTGGTGCACGTTGTAGCCGGACGCGGCCGTGTCGGTACCGAGCAGCAGGGGCGCGCCGGCGTCGCTCAGCGCCTTGACCAACGCCATCCGTGGGATCCGGGCTGCCTTCAGCCCGGCGCGGGCCCTGGGCCGGAAGATGTCGTAGAGATACTCCTGGAAGATCCGCAGCATCGGCGGCGTGTAGCGGGCCTCCTCCTCGTTGAAGACGGTGTGCCGGTCCCACTCGGACTTCACGTTGTCCTGCACGATGAGCGTGGGGCAGTTCCAGGCGTCGTACCGCGTCGTCATCTCCGCGAGCTGCCGGATCTTCTCCGGCGTGCAGTAGTTCATGCCCTGGTAGACATCGTCCATGATGGGCTCGATCCCGGCCTCCGGACCGGCACAGGCCACGTCGTAGCCGGAGAGGTGTTCGATGGAGCGCATGCCGCGCTGCAGGGCGTACTCGACGTCGATCGGCATCGGCACGTGGCCGACCACTGGCAGGCCGACTTCGCTCGCGGCGTCGACGATCGCGTTGAAGACGGGCTGCGGCAGGGTGGAGTAGATCTTGACGAAGTCGTAGCCGGCCGCCGCCATGTTGAACACGTGGGTAGCCGCCTCCTCGCCGGTCGCGAAGGGCGTGGTCGCGGCGTGGAGCGGTGGGTCACCGTCCATCGCGCCGAGAGCGGTGAAGATGCGTGGACCGATCGCCTCCCCGCGCGCAATCCGCTCGCGAATCTCCAGGTTGGCGGGGCCGCCGGCCGTGTCCCGCAGGGTGGTGACCCCGAACATCACGTACTGCCGCAACTGCTGCGACTGGACGCGGTGGGCCAGTTCCCGCATCTCCTCATCCATGTTGGGACTGACGCCCGGGTTGGTGTGCGCGTGCATGTCGATCAGGCCCGGAATGAGGAACTTTCCGGTGCCGTCGATCGTCTCCGCGCTGCCGTCGCCGCACGAGGCGCCCGGTGCGCAGACTGCGGCGATCAGCCCGTCGCGGACCAGCACCGAGTGGCCTTCCAGGACGACTTGCCCGGTCATGGGAACGACGTGGGCGTGCTCGATCAGGGATTGCCCCGCGCCGGCTTGCGCTGTCAGCAGGGCCAGAAGCAGAAGCGGAGCGTGAAGTGTCTTCATGGAAGGCTATCCCGCGGGCGGCCGCAATGTTGCCGAATCGAACAGGACGCCGCTCTTCATGACCTGGCCGATCGCCTGAAGATTGCCGATGTCGGCGAGGGGGTCGGCGTCGAGCACCAACAGGTCCGCCTGCTTGCCGGGTTCGATGGAGCCGACGCGGTGCGCTTGTCCGGCAATCTTCGCCGAGTTCAGCGTGGCGGCGACGATCAGGTCCGCGGGCGGCACGCCGGCGTCGCCCATGAGCTTCAGCTCGTAGTGCAGGGACGGGCCGTGCAGCAACCCGAGGTTGCCTGTGTCCGAGCCCGCCGCGAGGGGCACGCCGGCCTCCAGGAGGAGCTTGGTGTTCGCTGCCGCGACGGTGATGCTTGCCCCGAACACTTCCATGACTTCCGGCGGTGGCGTCGGCAGTTCGTCGACTTCGTACCAGGAAGCGATCACCTCGGGGTCGCCGCATCGCTCCTCGATCGGCAGGAGGTCGAAGCTCCTGTCGTAGATATCCACGAAGTTCCGCTTCCAGACGGCGAGCGTCGGGGCGACGACCACGCCGCGCGCCTTGGCGAGGTCCAGGAACGCCTGGTCGAGGGGGGCATCGAGCGGCAGGTGCTGGAGGCTGTCAACGCCCAGTTCGACTAGCACGCGCGCCGGCTCCAGTTCCGTTACGTGGCTGGTGACCGGCAATCCGTGCACGGCTGACTCGGCGACGATCGCCTCGTGGACGGCGGCGTAGTCCTCCTCGTACCCGGCGAACGGCCCGCCGAGATAGCCGCTCTTGACGAGATCGGCCTTCCACTCCGCCCCCTGCCGGATGGTCTCGATGGCGTTGGCGGGATCCATGACCGAGCGCACCGACATGTCGCCGTCGAACGGCGGGAAGAGGATCTCCGCCGGCACCAGGGTGACCGGGCCGTGGGCGACGTAGACATCGGGGGCATCGGCGCGCGCCCGCGCCTGCTCGCGGACCTCGTACTCGAACCGCGGTCCGCCGACGGACACGGCGCCCGTCACACCGGCACACATATAGGAGGTAAACGTGACCGGTACGCGCTGCATCATCCAGGCCACTTCCTCGTAGTAGGGCACGAGGTGGGTCAGGTCGATCTGTCCCGGCTTCGTGTAGATGCGCCCGGACTCCATGAAGTGGACGTGGGCGTCGATCAGACCGGGCGCCAGCCACTTGCCCGCGACATCGACGATGCGCGCGCCTGCCGGGACCGCGATGTCGGCACGGGCCCCGGCGGCCGTGATGTCCGTTCCGTCGACAAGTACCACCGCCTCACTAACCGGCGCCCCGCCGGTGCCGTCGATCAAGGTGGCGCCGAGGAGGGCCGTGACGGAGGATCCGCCGGCAGCAGGGGCGCCGGGCGGGGGATCGGCGGGCTCGCCCGCGGGTTCGCAGCCGGCCAGCCCCAGGCACAGCGCGGACAGCAGGACCGGATGGAGTTTCATCAGGTTCCCTGTGGCGAAGGTTCCATGTACAGACGCACGCCCCGAGCGGTTTCCCCAAAGCTGTGGCTGCGGCCCACCGTGGCCTGTTGCGTCCACTGTCGAACGCGCCCGGTGATGAGATGGAGCATCCCATGAGTCTGTACGTACTGGCCAACTGCGAACTGTTCGACGGCGTGAACGAGGCGGTCGAAGGCGGCATGCACGTCGCCGTGGAGGACGACCGCATTCGCGAAGTTTCGGACAGGCCCATCGCGCTGGACGGCGCCACGGTCATCAACTGCGGCGGCCGCTTCCTGATGCCGGGCCTGCTCGACCTGCACTTCCACGCCTACTCGCCCACCTTCGACATGCACGCGCTGGACCGCATGCCCAAGCCGTTGCTCGTGGGCTATGCGATCAAGCATCTCGAAGACGCCGTGCAGAGGGGCTTCACCACGGTGCGCGATCCGGGCGGGGGTGACGTGGGCCTCTCGCTGGTCGTGGAGCGGGGCCTGATACGGGGGCCGAGGTTCCTGTACGGCGGCAAGGCGCTCTCGCAGACCGGCGGCCACGGCGACATGCGCCCTGGCGTGGAGGAGGAGCCCTGCAACTGCGCCTACTCCGGGGTGATCTGCCAGGTCGTGGACGGGGTGGACGAAGTGCGCAAGGTCGCGCGGGACGAACTGCGCAAGGGCGCGGATCACGTGAAGGTGTTCATCTCCGGCGGCGTGGCTTCGCCGAGCGATCCCATCTGGATGCCGCAGTTCACCAACGACGAGCTGCGCGCCGCCGTCGAGGAAGCGGCCACCCGGCGCAAGTACGTGATCGCCCACTGCCACACCGATGACGGCGCCCAGCGTTGTGTCGAGACCGGCATCCGGTCCATCGACCACGCGAGCCACGTCACCGACGCGACGGCACGCCTGATCGCGGAGGCCGGCGCGTACACGGTACCGACCTTGGCGGTCGTCCACGAGATCCTCGAAAGCGGCGCCGAGGCGGGCATGCCCCAGGAGAGCATCGACAAGGTGGAGGGCATGCTCGATACCGTGCTGGCCTCCATCGAGTCCTGCCGGCGGGCGGGCGTGAAGATCGGCATGGGCACGGACCTCTTCGGCACGGAGTTCCACGACATGCAGGCGAGCGAGATGCGCTTCCGGTCCGCCGTGGACAGGCCCATCGACATCCTGCGCTCGGCGACATCGGTAAACGCCGAGATCGCCCAGCGCGGCGACGATCTCGGGCGGGTGGCGCCCGGCTACCTCGCCGACCTGCTGGTGCTGGACGGGAATCCGCTGGACGACATCAGCATCTTCGAGCGCTACCGGCAGGAGATGCCGCTGGTGATGAAGGGGGGTTCGTTCATCCGCAATGCGTTGATCTGACGAACCAAACGCAAGCGGAAGCCTTCAATCAGCCGACCCTGAGCCTTTCAATCAGCCGCACCGGCGGCCCCGCTCGAGAGCTTCGCGTGGGAACGCGCGAACTGGGCGTCGATGCACGTATCGTAGATGCCCATCATGCGCTCGAAGCCGTCCTGGCCGATCAACAGCGGATTCCTGCCGTCCACGCGCCCCCTGGCGTGCTGCTCGAAGTTCCCGACGAACCAGGCGTGGGTGCTGATCAGACCCTCCACGCCACGCTCCCTGCCGAGGCTCCAGAACTTGTGCAGGGAGTTGTGCATCTGACTGAGCGTCGCAAGGTCTTCATGCAAGGCCTGGCCTCCCCACATGGCGACTGTGCGGGTCTCGCCCTGGTCCTGCACCTCGATGATCGGTGACAACGTGCCGGGCGTGTGGCCGGGCGTCAGGACGAACGTGACACTCGCGTTGCCCAGCCTCAGGACATCGCCGTCCTCGACTTCGACATCGCGCTCCGGCTGCACCACCGGCGGGTATCCAGTCCGGACGAACCAGGGATAGGAAATGTCGTCGGAAAGGGCATCCCAGTCCGCCACGGACATCATGATCGGCACGCCGTACTGCTCCTTGAGGTACTGCGCGCCGCCGTAATGGTCGACGTGGGCGTGGGTGATGACCAGGTACTTCAGGTCGTTGGGGTCGAGGCCCATCTCGGCCATCCCGGGGAGGAGGATCTCGTTCACCTGCCCCTCGTTCGTCAGGGAATCGAACAGGATCAGCCCTTCGCCGGTATCGAGTACGAAGGTCCCCCACGCGTACATGCCGATGTAGTAGAGATTGTCGAAGGCGGCGAAGGGTTCGATCCCGGGGGCATCCGGAACCAGGAAGCCCGGAACGGTCCTGATGGCCTCCGGAATGGTGTTCGCGGCGGGCCTGCACAGGAGCCCGTCGGCGAGGAAACGGAAATCGTCGCCGGCGATGTCGCGGGCCTGCTGGACGTGGAAGGCGACGGCCGGCAGCGCTTCGAGCGCACCAGGATCGTCTTCCTCGGCCATCGCCAGCCAGGGAAGGAAAAGAGGCGCGAGGAACAGCGCAGGGTGACAGGTACGTTTCATGGAATGGCTCGATCCGTGGAGAGAGTGGGCCGTGAGCGCGGTCGCGGACGCTACGACACGCGCGAATCGTCCGTCAAGCCGGCGGCGCCCCGCCGGGCCGGGTGGGGTTCCGAACAGTCGCGGGCGTCCTACCAAGGGAATGCCTGGACGTGGGAGAGGGAAGTTGAAGGACAGACATCTTGTTTTGGTGACGGCGGTCTCGCTGGCTTTGGCCCTGCCGGTGACGGAATTGGCTGCCGAGGAGACCCTGCTCGAGGAGATCGTCGTCACCGCCGAGCGGCGGACACAGAACGAGCAGGACGTGGCGACGGCGCTCCAGGCCTTCACCGGGCAGGGGCTCGAACGCCGGGGCGCAGACGGGTTCGAGGACTACGTGCTGTCGGTGCCCGGCCTGTCGTTTCGCGACCAGGGGGCGGGCGCCACGAGGATCGCGATCCGGGGCATCTCCAACGTGTCGGCCTCGGACTTCGCCGTCACCACGCCGGTCTCGACCGTCGGGCTGTACCTCAACGACGTGCCCATCCAGGGGACTTCGCAACTGCCCGATCTCAATCTCTATGACCTCGAACAGATCGAGGTGCTGAAGGGTCCGCAGGGAACGCTGTACGGGGAGGGCGCCATGGGCGGCGCCATCCGCATGACCCTGGCCCGGCCGGATCCTACGGAGTTCTCGGCGCGGGGCGAGGTCATCGGTTCCTTCACCGACGACGGGGGCTTCAACAACGCGGGCCGGGGAGTCGTCAACATCCCGATCGCCGAGGGCTCGACCGCGCTCCGGATCGTCGGTACGTACCGCGACCACGACGGCTTCGTCGACAACATCGCGCGGGACGAGGAGGACGCGAACTCCTCCTCGGCCTACTCGGTGCGCGCGCTCCTGAGTTCGTCGCCCGGAGAGCGCGTGGACCTCGAAGTGCTGGCGATGCTGTCGGAGATCGAGGAGGACGATTTCCCGAACATCGACTCCGGGCTCGGCGACCTCGAACTCGATTCGAGCGAGCCGCGCTTCCACGACGGGGAGTTCCGGCTGTACGCGCTGACGCTGGACGTCGATCTCGGGTTCGCGGAACTGACTTCCGTGACCTCGCAGACGGGGCTCGACCGCCAGTTCCTGGACCGGCTGGTGATCGCCTCGGCCTTCTTCTCGGCGTTCGGCCCGGTGACCGGCGATCCCTTCGACACGACCACGGACATGGAGTCGGTCGCCCAGGAGTTCCGGCTCGTCTCGGCGGGGGATGAGCGGTTCGACTGGATCCTCGGCGCGTTCTACCGCGACAAGGACCAGGTCGCCGCGGGCGTCGCCACCACCATGCCCGGCGAGCACATTGCCCTCAACCAGACGTTGGGCTTCCTCGGTCTGCCGTTGATCCCGGACAGCGATGTTGTCGCTGGCGCCGGCGACGTCGCCTTCCGGTTCGTGACCGACCGCTACGAACAGTACGCGGCGTACGCGGAGGGGGACCTGGAACTCGACGACCGCTGGAGCCTGACGCTGGGCGCCCGCTGGTTCGACGAGGAAGTGATCCTCGAGGACGAGCTGATTTTCTCTTCGATCCTGGCCGCGGCGAGTTCGCCCTATCGCGTCGTCGAAGAGTCCAGCTCCGACGTGCTGCTCAAGGGCCGGCTGAGCTTTCGCGCAACGGACGACCTGCTCTTCTACTTCACCATCGCCGAAGGGTTTCGCTCGGGCGGCATCAACCTGCAGAGCGTCTTCCTGGTGGGCGATCTGCTCTTCGAGTCGGACGCGCTTCTGAGCTATGAACTCGGCGCCAAGACGAGTTGGTACGACGGCCGTCTGGTCCTGAACGGCTCCGTCTACTTCCAGGATTGGGCGGACATCCAGTCGAACGGGAGGGACGTCTCGCCGCTGACGGGCAGGTTCGTCAACTTCATCGGCAATGCCGGCGACGCGGAGGTGGTGGGACTTGAGGCGCAACTGAGCGCACGGCCGGACGATGCCTGGACCATCGGGCTCACGTTCGGCTACGCCGACAGCGAACTCACGAGCGCCATCGCGGACGCGGTGGTCGGCGCGGACCTGCCCAATGTCCCTGAACTCACGATGTCCGCAAGCCTGGAGTACACCTTCCCCTTCGGGGGACTCGGCGACGGCTTCGCCCGCCTGGACGTGCAATACACGGACGATCAGTTCACGCGCATCCAGCGCATCACCGACCCGACAGGCTTTCCCGTCGACTCCTATGTCATCGGCCAGTTCCGTATCGGGTTCAGCAACCAGCGCGGTTGGGGTGCCGACCTCTTCGTGGACAACCTCTGGGACGAGCGCGCCACGATCGGCCGCGGCCGCACGGCAACCGGCTCTTTCAACAGCCCTGATCGGTTTGTGATCAATCGGCCACGTACGATCGGCATCGTCCTGAGAGTGGAGACGTAGATGCCCATGACTAGCGGGAAACTCCTGCTCGTCGGCAGCATCCCCTTCGAATCGGCGGAACGCGTGCTGCACCTGGCGGCCGACATGCTCGGCGGTCACCTCGACGCGATTCCCGACGGGGAGGTGCTCGACCGGCGCTTCTGGATCCTGCGGATGGCCTTCCAGGTCTTCAACGGACACGCGGCGTTCGAGACCGTGCATCGGCCGAAGGCGCCGCCGGGAGGCGAACGCCTGATTCCGACGGGCCTCGACGATGTGTGGCGCTTCCGGCTGCGCCCGGGCATCGAGCGGGTGCGTTTCGACATGCCCGGATGGCGCCTGGGCTATGCGAAGGACGCGCAGAACTCGTACGCGATCTTCCAGGCGATGAAGCGCGAGGGCAAGGTGCCGGCGCGCACACGGTTCCAGGTGTCCCTGCCCGCCGTGAACAGCGTCTGCAATCCGGCGATCTTCGGCACGGACGAGGCGGAGCTTGCGACTATCCGGGCGGGCTTCCAGGAAGCCATGGTCGCCGAGGCCCGCAAGGTCTGCGAGATCATTCCTCCAGGCGAACTCGCCGTGCAGTTCGACTGCTCCTTCGAGATCACGGACGTCTACGGCGGCGCCGGGCTACCCATCGAAGGATCGATCGAGCGCAACGTGAAGCAGTTCGAGGGACTGGCCGAGGCCGTGGCGGACGAGGCGCTGCTGGGCTTCCATTTCTGCTTCGGCACCTTCGGCGGCTGGCCCCGGTTCGCGCCGCCGGACCTCGGCCGCGCGGTGCAGCTTGCCAACGCGACGAAGCGCGCCGTGTCGCGCCGCATCGACTGGATACACATCCCCGCGCTCGATACGAGCGAGGAGGCCTTCTATGCGCCTTTGTCCGACCTCGACCTTGGCGACACGCGGACCTACCTTGGCCTGATCCACTCGATGGACAGTTTCGAGGAGCGCTATCGAACGGCCCGGAAGTTCCTGCCGGAGTTCGGTCTCGGCGCCTACTGCGGGCTCGGCCGCCTCGAGCCGGAGCAGGTGGAGCCGAGCTTCAGGGACCACCTGCGCGCCCTGGAGATCGCGAGGGACGTTGCCGGGTAGGACGGCGCTGCCTCATTCGATATGCGCGTCGAACCACTCCCGTATTGCGTTCATGCGGTAGCGGCGCAGGGGCGGCGGGCCGATCAGTTCCAGGCCGTGCGAGCAGTTGGCGAGCCGCAGCAGTTCGACCTCGCAGCCCGCTGCCTCGAGCGCCGTGTAGAACTGCTCGGCCTGCTCCATGGGACAGCGCAGGTCGTTCTCGCCCTGGATGAGCAGGGTCGGCGTGCGGCACTTGTGGGCGTGGGCCAGGGGTGACAGCTCCCAGTAGCGCTCTGGGACCCGGTGCGGGTCGCCGTCCATCTCCAGGCTGATCAGTTCCTTGCCCGCGTCGGAGACGCCCCACATGCTGAGCATGTTGTACACGCCCTGTTCCGGCACGGCCGCCTTGTAGCGGCGGGAGTTGCCGATCAGCCAGCCGGACAGGTGCCCACCGCCGGAGACGCCCGTGACGCCGAGCCGGTCCGGGTCGGCGATGCCGTCCGCCACGAGCTTGTCCAGGAAGGCGTCGAAATCCTTCAGTTCCGGCTTGCCCCAGCAGCCGATGATGGCCGTGGAGAAGTCGTCCCCGTAGCCGGTGGAGCCGCGGGGGTTGCAGTAGGCAACGGCGTACCCGGCGCCGACGAGTTCCTGGAAGTCGTCGTTGAAGCTCGCGCCGAAACCGGCATGCGGCCCGCCGTGTATGTAGAGGATCGTCCGGTAGGGCGGCTCCTCGTGCCGAGGTTTCAGCACCCAGCCCTCGACCTCGACGCCGCGGGTCACCCGGGCCGTCACGTGCTCGACCTCCGGCCACTGGATGCGCGCCTGCCAGGCCCGGTTGTGGCGGGTCAGCGTCCGCTCCGTGCCGGACTCGATGTCGAAGAGCGCCAGTTCCGGCGGGGCGTTGGGGGTCTGGACCGCCAGCAGCAGCGAGCGGTCGTTGCCGTCGATGAGCCCGATCACCCGCGCGCCGGCCACCACTGTCTCTGAGCGGCGGGCGCCGGCGAGGGAGATGCTGTGGACCTGTGCCTCGCCGCCATCCGTGATCGGCATGCACACCTCGTCGCCGATGACCACCGGCCGCGCCGGTGTGCGCGCCGCGGGCGAGTTGGTCTGAATCAGGCCCCCGACCGCGATGTCGAGATCGGCCGTGCGGGACCGCGCGCGTTTGCCGTCGATGCCGATGACGAAGAGCTGGGACTGCCGCGACAGGTTGTCGCCGGGGAACCCCACGAAGCCGAGTTGACGGTCGTTGCACCAGAAGAAACTCATGATCGCCTGGTTGTCGGCGACGGTCTCCGCGCTCTCGCCGGTCAACTCGACCACGCGCAGGCTGCCGCGCATGAACTCGTGGTGCTCCTGGCCGGTGAGCAGGTAACCGAGCCGCGTACCGTCCGGCGAGAAGGCGAGGGCCATGACCACGCCGTCGTGGCCGGTGATGGGCTTCGGCTTCCCGCCCCGGCTCGGCATCGTGTACACGGCCTGGCCCATGTCCTGCAGGTAGCCCAGCCCGTCCATCCGGTACCAGCTACGCGAGATGCGCACGTGGTCGTTCGGTCCCGGGGGCTGGGGCGGTGCGGCCAGGGCGGTGAAAGCGATGGTCCCGCCGTCCGGGGAAAGGTCGAATGCGCCGACACCCTGGGGCAGGTCGGTGAGCTGATCCGCTTCCCCGCCGTCGAGCGCGATGCGGTGCACCTGCTGGACGTTCGAGCGGGTGGACAGGAAGAAGACCGACTTGCCGTCCGCTGCGAACCTGGGGCTCGAGTCGTCGCCGGCCTCGCCGGTCAGCCGCCGGGACCGCCCGCCCCGCGTCGAGACCTGCCAAAGGGAGGTGGCCTGGCGTTCCTCCGAGCCGCTGCCGTGCGTCTCGGACAGGACATAGACGGCGGTGGCCCCATCGGGGGAGAGGGCGCCGCCCACCACGTAGCGGGCCTTGTAGATGTCGTCCTGGCGCAGGGGTCGGAGGGCGGGTGCCATGGCGTGCTCCTTGGGTAGGCTGCTCGTCGCTGGACAGTAGACGCGACGGGGGCCGGTGAACCGTAACCGCTGCGATGCCCTATCTTGCTAGGGGCACGCCGCCATCGGGCTCCTCGGCCCTACCGGGGCGCGAGCGCGCGCCCGGACGGGTGTGGGGGTGCCGCGGGTCCCCCTTGGATCAACGTGGCTCGTCGACTGCTTCCAGCAAGCCCGTGCCAGTGTCGCAGTCGATGATCCGATCGCCGACCAGCGCCAGCGCGTCGGGATCGGCCACCCCGACGAGACGGCGCGCGAGTTCCGCGGCGGTCTCGGCTCCGAACTTGCGCTCCGCCTGACGGCACAACAGCGTGCGCTCGCGCTCCACGCCTGCCGCGCGGCCTTCGACCATGCCTGCCGCGCGGCCTTCGATCATGCCTTCCGCCCGGACGCGACCGACCAGTTCCCTCTTCCACTCGTTGAACCGCGTTTCGATCATGCTCGTCATGTCGGGTGTCTCCCTTCCCTCGACCGCATCGAACGGTGGCAGCGTGCCGCCCTCCGACAGCTTCGTCCACAACTCTCCCGCCCAAGAGTACAACGCTTGGCGGAACGGCAACTCCGCCGCGCCAGCGAAGCGCGCCAACTCCTCGGCGAGCACCGCCGCCAGCTGCTCCGGCGCGTCCTGCCGCAGCAATCGCGCGACGGCGCGTAAGCGGTTTTCTGGGGGCCAATCGTCCAACCGCGCCCGCACCAGGTCAAGCAGCAGGTACGCCGGCGGCTGGAACGCTGCGAGGTAGGCGACCGCATCGGGGGGCAGTGGCCGCAGCGGCTCCAGGCCGTCCGGCGCGGGCCCCCCCGCCGCCCCCGCGTAGACCCCCCCCGGCCGCCCACGCGGCGGGTAGGGGGCGGGGGTAGACCCCACGCGGGGCACCGTATAGAGGTT
>VXNE01000477.1 GCA_009840715.1 Gammaproteobacteria bacterium | reverse complement strand
CCGTCGAGCACATCTCGATAGAACGGGGCCACTCGCCCCGGCGCTTCACGCTGGTCGCCGCCGGCGGCGCGGGCCCGATGCACGGCGCGGCGGTGGCCAAGGGCCTCGGCTGCCACCGGGTCTACGTGCCTCGGGACGCCGGCGCCCTGTGCGCGGTGGGCATGTTGCACGCGGACATCCGCCAGGACTTCGTGCGCTTCCTGACGGGTTCGATCGACGAGATCGCGACGGCGGACGTCGACGCGGGCTTCGCCAGCCTCAACGCACAGGCGATCGACCTGCTCGGACGCGAGGGGTTCCATCCGGCGGACATCGCTCTGCATCACGAGCTGGAGCTGCACCATCCGGGGCAGCTCTGGACGATCCGCGTGGCCGTGCCGGACGGCCGGATGGACCCGCCCGCCGTGCGGGCCGCCTTCGAAGTCGAGTACCGGCGCCTCTACGGCCACATCCAGCGCGGCGGGACGATCCTGGTGGCGTCGCTGCGGCTCACTGCGCGAGGCTCGACCGGCGAAGTCGCGGTATCGGGCGGCGCGTCGGCCGCCGGGCAACCCGTTCCGGCCGAGACCCGCCGCGTCTGGCACGGGCGCCACGGGTGGCAGCCGACGCCCGTGTACGACGGCGCCGGAGTGCGTCCCGGGCACCGGATCGACGGTCCCGCCCTGGTCGAAGAGACCACCACGACGGTGCTTGCCGGCCCCGACGACGAACTCACGGTCGACGAGGAGGGGAACTTCTTCATTCACGTAGGCGCGGAAGCGAACGCCGGCCGGGCGGCGTCGCCCGGCCTCGATCCCGTGGTGCTTGCGCTGATGCAGAACCGTCTCGACCAGATCACGCGCCACATGGGCTGGGTGATGACCCGCACCGCCCGCAGCACCATCTTCAGCCAGTCGCACGACTTCAGCTGCTTCATCACGACTCCCGACGGGACCCTCGTCGCCAACGCCGACGGCATCCCCATACACACCGGCGGGGGCGGATTCGCCGTACGGGCCCTGCTCGGCCGCTTCGGCACGCGCCTCGAACCCGGGGACGTCTTCGTGCTCTCCGACCCCTACGTGGCCGGCGGCAATCACCTGCCGGACTGGGTCATTGCCCGCCCAATCTTCGTCACCGGGGACGGCGACGACGGCGAACCCGTCCTCGCGGGGTTCTGCTGCAACCGCGCCCACCAGTCCGACATCGGCGGCGGTCTTGCCGGCACCTACAACCCGGAAGCCACCGAGATCTGGCACGAGGGCATCCGCTTGCCTGTGCTGAAGCTCGTCGATGCGGGCGCAGTACGCGACGACGTCTGGGAGCTGCTGCTCATCAACTCGCGCACCCCCGAACTCCTGGACGGGGACCTCCGGGCCATGCTGGGCTCCACGCAGATCGGCGCCGAACGCGTGACCGGGCTCACCGCGGAACTCGGCGTGGCGCCGTACCTGCGCTACCTCGACGGCGTGCTGGACCACGCCGACCGCCGCATGCGCGCCGCCGTCGCCGGGCTGCCCGACGGCGTCTACGCGGGAGAGGATCACTGCGACAACGACTGTTTCGAACGCATGGACGTGGCGATCCGCGTCACCCTGACCGTGTGCGGCGAGGAACTGGTGGCCGACTTCACCGGCACCGATCCGCAGATCGCGGGGTTCAAGAACAGTTCGCTCGCCAACACCTACTCGTCCGTCTACCTCGCGCTGGCGTCGTTCTTCGACACCTCGATTCCCCGCAACGAGGGGACGTACCGTTGTCTCACGGTCGTCGCGCCGGAGGGCACCATCGTCAACGCGCGCCCCCCGGCGCCGATGACCATGAACACCGTGTTCGTCGCCCACGAGATCGTGCACGCCGTCTGGCGCGCGCTGGCGGAAGCCGATCCGGGGCGGGCGTGCGCCGGCTGGTCCAAGACCATGCACAACCACGTCACCGCCCGGAACGCGGACGGGACGGCCTGGGTGATGTACCAGTGGCACGCCATGGGAACGCCCGGGGCGACCGCCGAACGCGACGGGTTCCCGCAGATGGGCCACCTGATCACCCTCGGGGGGCTCGACCTGCCCAACCTCGAGTTCTACGAGCAGATGTACCCGGTGCGCTACGTGCGCCACGAACAGCGCCTCGACAACGGCGGCGCCGGTGCCCGGCGCGGCGGCACGGGCATGCGCTACGAAGCCGATGTCCTCGTCCCGGCCACCTGGTCGTTTCGGGCGGAGGGCCTCGACACCGCGAGCGGCTACGGGGTCCGGGGCGGCATGACAGGCGGCGTCGGACACAAGTGGGTCGTCCCCCTGGCCGAGGACGCCGACGAACAGGCGTTCGTGCCGCCGAAGTACGGCGTGCGGCACCTCGGGCCCACGCGGGTGATCGTCGACACGCCGGGCGGAGGCGGCTGGGGCGACCCCTTCGCGCGCCCGCCCGAACTCGTGCTCCGCGACGTGCGCGACGAGGTCGTGTCCGTCGAAGCCGCCGCGCGCGACTATGGCGTGGTCATCGATACGGACGGTCGCAGCATCGACGACGTGGCCACGGCGGCACTGCGCGGGAAGCGGTGACTCCGCGCCCGTGCCACTTGCCGGAGGTCAGCTACTCCGACAGACTGCGGAACCATGTGACGTAACACATGGGAAGGCCCCTTGACTGCCTATCACCGACACCACATTCACCTGATGAGCCACGACGCCATGGCCGCCGGCGCCTACTACGAGCGGATGTTCGGCGCCGAACTCGAACCCTCGCAGGGCGCCAACGGCCTGCCGCACGCCAACCTCACCCTGGACGGCCAGGTCATTCTGATCTCCACCGTGACGGAGGAGGTCACGCAGACCGCGTCCGGCCCGCACAGCGTCCTGGGCCTCGACCACCTCGGCGTCGGCGTGGACGACCTCCACGAAGCCATCGCCGACCTCGAGGCCAAGGGCGCGGAGTTCCTGAGGAAGCCCCCGCCGGGGAAGGGCCGCATCGCCTTCGTCAAGGGGCCGGATTCCGTCAGCATCGAGCTCGTGCAGCGGCCGTGATGCCGTTTGCGCTCGTCGCGCCTACGTTATAACGTATCTTCCCGACGGCACGAGCCCGACCGCGTCCCACCGGGTCCCCGCCCGGTCCTTGTCCTGCGGTCCTGGTCGCCACCGAGCGGTATTCATGAACTCGTCGAACGGCCAACTGTCTCCCGCGGCAGCCCGCCTGGACCTCTACGCGGCCGGGCTCTCGTCGCTGTGCCTCATCCACTGTCTCGCCCTGCCGTTGCTCGTGACGCTGATGCCGCTGGCCGCCATCGCCGAAAACGAACTGGTGCATCGGCTCCTGGTGTTGGCGGCGATCCCCGTGAGTCTCCGCGTGATATGGAAGACATTGCCCGTGGACCGCAACTGGCCGTTCGTCGGTGCGGCGTTGAGCGGCCTCGGACTGCTGCTGGTGGCGGCGTTCCTGGAGGCCGTGTCGGCATACGAGGAATCGCTCACCGTGGCCGGCGGGACGCTGCTGTGCGCGGCGCATCTTTGGCACTGGACGCGCCAACGTGGTAAAGATGTCCTCCATGGACTCCCCGCCGGAGCCGACCAACGTTGATGGTGGTTCGACTTGGCTAGTCGCGTGACGAAGACCCCGCGACTGGCCGCGAAGTGGCGCAAGCTCGCCGAGACGCGTTGCGCGGCGAAGGGCGAGCGACTGACCCCGGCCCGGTTGGCCGTCTACGCGGAAATGCTGGCGTCCGATCGGCCGCACTCCGCCTACGAACTCATCGCGCTGCTGGAGCGGCGGCAGGAGCGCAAGATCGCGCCGCTGACCGTCTACCGGCACCTGGACTTCCTGATGCGGACCGGCCTCGTCCACCGGTTGCAGTCCGCCCAGACCTACCTGCCGTGTGACCATCCCGACCGTCCTCACGAGAGCCAGTTCCTGCTCTGCTCCTCCTGCGGCCATGTCGACGAGGTGGAGTCCAGGGGCGTCGAGACCTTGCTGTCGCAGATCGCGGACGAGCACGGGTTCCGGCCGGACAACGCCGTCGTCGAGATCAAGGGAGTGTGCGGCACCTGCGCCGTCGACGACGCTCGCTGAGGGCGCCGTGTCCGCGCCGTTGCTGGAGCACGATTTCCGGTAAGGGATAGGCTCGCGACCGATCCGACACATCGTGTCCAACGGGCCTTGCCCTGCCCTCAGCGGGCGGAAGCAAGAAGGGGATGCGAACGACATGACGGGCGTGATGCGAGGCGTGCGAGTACTGGAGGTCGCGCAGTTCGTGTTGGCCCCATCGGCCGCCGCGATCCTCGGCGACTGGGGCGCCGAGGTGATCAAGGTCGAGCATCCGGAGCGTGGCGACGCCGTACGTGCACTGGCCAGCTACGGGGTTCCGGCCGAGGTCGACGGCGTGCACTTCCTCTGGTCCCCGTTCAATCGCGGCAAACGGTCGGTGGGAATCGACCTCGCGGTGGCCGAAGGCCACGCCATCGTCCTGGAACTCGCGCGGCGGGCCGACGTTTTCGTCACCAACTACCTGCCCTCGGCGCGCACGCGGCTCGGCATCGACGTCGACGACATCAGGGCGGCGAACCCGGACATCGTGTACGGCCGGGGCAGCGCACACGGCCCGAAAGGCCGCCAGGCGGACCAGGGCGGTTTCGAGAGCACGTACTGGTTCCGTAGCGGCGCGGCGTCGGGGGCGACCCGTCCCGGCGGCGAACTGGTGACCGTGCCGGGGCCCGGGTTCGGCGACAGCCAGACCGGTCTTGCGCTCGCCGCGGGCCTCGGGGCCGCGCTGTTTCACCGGGAAAGGACCGGCGAGGCCCTTGTCGTGGATGCCTCGCTCCTGGGTTCGGGGATCTGGGCAATGCAGGCGGCGCTGATGGGGGCCAACCTGACCGGACGCGACGAGTTGGCGCCCACCGACCGGCACGCGCATGCAAACCCCATCGGGACGCACTATGCGACACTCGACCACCGGTTCGTGAAGCTGTCGATGGTGGACTCGGACCGGTATTGGGCGGGTTTCTGCGAAGCCATCGGCCGCAACGACCTGACGGGCGACCCGCGGTTCGCCGACGCGGCGGCGCGCACGCGCAACGGGCCAGCCTGTATCGCGGAGCTCGACGCGGAGTTCTCGCGGCGACGGCTGGCGGAGTGGGTGGAGATCCTCGGCCGGCAACGTGGACCCTGGTCCGTGGTGCAGGTCGTGGCGGAACTCGGGGACGACCGCCAGGCGCTGGAAACCGGATACCTGCCGGCGGGGGACGGGCCCGGGGGGCGCACGCTGACGCTCGCGTCCCCACCGGCCCAGTTCGACGAGACGACGCCGGAGTTGGCGCGCGCCCCGGAACCCGGCGAACACACCGAAGAGGTGCTCCTGGAACTGGGCTACGACTGGGAGGCGATCGCCCGGCTGAAGGAACTGGGCGCCGTCAACTGACCGGGCGAACGCGTTTCCGCGTCAACGACCGCGAGCTGAGCAGGACGAGGAGGATGGCGGTGGACCAGGGCAATCACTACGGTTTCAGGCTCCCGGACGAGCTGGTGCTGCTGCGCGACCAGGTCCGGCGCTTCATGCGGGAGGAAGTGAAG
Source organism: Gammaproteobacteria bacterium (assembly GCA_009840715.1). GTDB lineage: Bacteria > Pseudomonadota > Gammaproteobacteria > Pseudomonadales > Azotimanducaceae > VXNE01. The sequence goes on along the minus strand of VXNE01000477.1, from coordinate 14,418 downwards.
CCCATCGAGGACAAGCTGCCGCACGATGCGATCGCGTGCGCCCCGGAGGACCTGGCGCGCCTGCGAACGATCGCCGCGGAGATGGGACTCACGCGGCTGACGACGCCGGTGGAGTACGGCGGCAACGCGCTCAGCGCGCTGGCGCGGACCGTCGTCGCCGAGGAGTCGGCGAAGTGCCGGATGGGCGCCTACACACCCGCGTTGGGAGCGTTCGGCGGGGGCCCGCCCGTCATCGTCTGGTCCGGCACGCACAAGCAGATCGAGAGGTACGCCATCCCCTGCATCGACGGCGAGAAACGAGCGTACGTTGCGCTCACCGAAGCGACGGGCGGCTCGGACCCGCGCAACAACGTGCGTACCGAGGCGCGCAGGAAGGGCGACGTGTGGGTCCTGAACGGGCGCAAGATGTGGATCTCCAACGCGGCGACCGCCGACTACGGGGTCGTCTTCGCGCGCACGCGCGACGGCGCGCCGCCACAGATCACGGCCTTCATCGTGGAGCCGCATTTCAAGGGCATCGAGTTCCGGGAGATCAAGGTCCTGCGCAAGCCTTCGCCGTACGAGATCGTGTTCGACAACTGCGAGGTGCCGGCGGAGAACGTGCTCGGCGAGGTAGGCGGGGGTTTCGGCGTGGCGCAGACCTGGCTGGTGGACGCGCGCATCCCCTATGCCGCGAGTTGCATCGGCATGGCCCAGGAGGCGCTGGACATGGCCTGCGGATGGGTCAAGCAACGACCGGCGCGCGGCGGCGTCCTGGCCGACAAGCAGGCGATCCAGTGGATGATCGCCGACTCCGAAGTGGAGCTGCGGGCGGCGCGGCTACTCACCTACGAGGCGGCCGCGAACGTGGACGCGGGCGCGCCGGGCAAGGTGGACGCCTCCGCCTGCAAGCTCCTCGGCACCGAGACCGCCTGGCGCGTGGTCGATCGGGCGATCCAGATGTTCGGCGGCATGGGTCTGGCGCTCGAGATGCCGCTTGAGCGCTGGTATCGGGAGCTGCGGCTCAAGCGGATCGGCGAGGGCCCGTCAGAGGTGCATCGCGTCGTGGTCGCACGGGACAAGTTGCGCAACACCGACGGAGGGAGCTACTTCCGGTGAGCAGCAGCACTACGCTTCCTGTTCCGCCGGCAGAATGCGCGCACCGCGGTGCCCGGCCAGGTCGACGTAGCCCGACCTGTCCACCCGGCCATTCAGCTTCTGGCTGCTACAGCCGTGATCCACGTAGTCGACGACCTCCCGGCCCTCGAGCGTCTCCGGATCGACCGCGCGCACGACGCCCTCGGGGTTCAGGCGGCACGGCACGAAGCCGAACTCGGAGGGCCTGCCGCCCGCGAGCCTGACGTACCCCAGGGCGGTCATGCGGGCCTCGCGATGCAGCGGCATCAGCGGCCAACCCTTGCGCGGCGAGACCCCGTAGAAGTCCGAGTCGTCGTCCAGCACCGGCATGCTTGCGACCACCTCCTCCGGCCAGCGGTCCAGCCGGATGTCGAAGACGAAGTGTCCGAGCCCGTAGAACACCGGCCTGTCGCGGTACCACTCCATGCCGCGCAGGACGTGCTGGTGATGGCCGACGACGATGTCCACCCCCTGGTCGATGCAACCCCGCGCGGTGCGCAGTTCGTGATCGGTGAGGTGGTGGGCCTTGAAGTGGTCGCCCCAGTGGAAGCTTGCGACCACAAGGTCCGCCTGCTCCCGGGCGGAGGCGATGTCGGCCGCGAGGTTGTCGTGGTCGGGCTTGTAAGGCACGGTGGAGACGCGCGGGTCAGCGCCCGGCAAGTAGTAATCGTCGCTCAGGTCCTGGTAGAAGTTGTGCGCGCGGAGCGGCGCCAGCCCCGGCAGGCTGCCCCTGGCCTCGAAGCCACGCGGAAAGACCGAGGCGTAGGCCAGGAAGGCGATCTTCACCCCGCCCGCTTCGAGGATCGCGGGAGCGCGCGCTTCCTCGAGACTGCCGCCAGCGCCGCACGTCGCGACCCCCTGCGCGTGCAGGCGCCGCCGGTTCTCGAGCATCACCTCGCGCCCGCCGTCGAGAATGTGGTTGTTGGCCCGCGACAGCACGTCGAACCCGGCCCGGCCGAGCGCGTCGAGATTGTGCGCGGGAGGCACCAGGGCCGCCCCGGCGCTGGGCACGGAGCGGGGATCGTCGGAATAGGCCCCCTCCATGTTGCCGAACAGCACATCGGGCGCGGCGAGCAGATCGCGCACCGGCGCGTAGACCTCGTCGGGACGGTCGCGATCGATGAGGAGATCGCCGACGAACCCGAGCAGCACATCGTGCCCGGAGGCGCCCGCCGAACCGGCGCCGCCGACCAGGGCGAGTACGCCAGCCGCGCTGCTGGACTTGAGCAGCTCTCTTCGGTTCATGTCCGCTCCTCCCGAAGCCCAAAGCCGAGCGAAGTATCATGCCCAGGGAGTGCTTCCGCTACCCAAGGGGCGCCGCCAACTACGACGTGAAATCCCGAACATAGAGCATGCGGAAGAGCAAGAAACCGCGAGCGCCGTTCGTCCCCAATCCGGAGCAAACGGCGCTCTGGCCGGACAAGTCAGGCAACGCGATCAACGGCGTCGGCGAAACGGAAGTCCGGCGGCCAACCCCGATCATGTGGCACGACTCCGCCATGCTCGAACACGGCGAACTCCAGGACTGGTTCTGGGCACAGGGGGTGAAGGAGCCGGCCCTCGCCGAGAAGCGCGCCGCCCGCCAGCGGGTCATCGACACCGAATGGGCGCCGATTGCCGACCGCCGGGTCGAGCGGTCCGCCTCGGAGAACACGGGCCTGGTCAAGCAGCTCGCGCTGGAAGCCCATGCCGACCTGGTCGGAATCGTGAAACCGCAACCCGAATGGGTCTTCGAAGGCTACACGTTCGAGTACGACTGGATCGTGATGCTGGGCGTGGCCATGGAGTACGAGAAGCTCGCCACCGCGCCGGAAGTGACCTCGGCGATCGAGGTGGTGGACAAGTACACCAAGGGCTGGGTGGTCGGAAGACCGGTAGCGGACTGGATACGGTCCCAGGGATACCCGGCGGAGCCGCGTGGCGGACCCCTGGCCGGCCCCATCAACCTGCTGCCCGCGGCCATCGAATGCGGCTTCGGCGAACTCGGCAAGCACGGGTCTCTGATCAACCGTCAGTTCGGGTCTTCATTCCGGCTGGCCGCGGTGTTCACGGATCTGCCGCTGGTCGCCGACGGCCCCGACGATTTCGCGGCGGACGACTTCTGCGTCGGATGCCAGGTTTGCGTGAACGCGTGTCCGGTGGACGCGATCACGAACGAGAAGCAGATGGTTCGTGGTGAATACAAGTGGTACGTCGATTTCGACAGGTGCTTCCCGTACTTCGCGGAGACCTACGGTTGCGGCATCTGCATTGCCGTCTGTCCGTGGTCGGCCACCGGACGCGCGCCGGTTCTGGCGGAGCGGTGGACGAAGCGGCGGGAGAAGGGCAAGGGGCGTACGAGTTCCTGACACTCAACATGGATGGCGGCGATGGCACCGTCAGGAGGTTGTGGCGTGCTTGAGCATCTCCTCGACGGTCGCGCCCAGTCGGATCCGTTGCAGGACGGCGAGATGCTCTCCGCGGGAAACCGGCGGATTGCGGAGCCGGGCGCGGACACGCTCCGCGGCCTGAAAAACGGAACCGGCACGCGACGGCATAGACGACTGCGTCGCGGACATGGGCGTCCATGAGCCGGCGGGTGCGGTCGAGGCGCTCGGCGGTCAGGTCCGGGCGGTCGCGGAGCAGCGCCCCGATCCACTCTTCGTGGACCGCTTGCGACCACTTCGCACGGAAGATGTCCGAGACCGCCAGTTCGAGCAGGAGGTCACGCAGGGGCGCCGGGTAAAGGACTGAGGCGTCGAGAAACGCGATGGCGATCCGCAACGGTCAATAACCCATGTCCAGTTCCTGGGCGTCCGCCGCGAGTTGGTCGAGCGCCTTGCGTCGGGCGTCGTCGGTGGTTGCCTTGTAGGTGCGCAGATCGTCGAAACGGACGCGCCGGTGGGTGCCAACCTTGCGGAACGGGACGGCGCCGGACTCGAGAAGGCCGACGACGAACGGGCGCGACACGCTGAGGAAGTCAGCGGCCTGCTGCGTAGTCAACTCGGCGTCCTTGCGCAGCACAGCGACGGCGCTGCCGGCCGCCATGTTCTCGAGAATCTCCACGAGTAGTTCGGCGGCCAGCGCGGGGAGTTCGACGGTGTCTTCGCCTCGCTCGCCGACGATGCAAAGGCTGAGGGGATGCGCCCCGGAGCGGACCAGGGTGGCGAGGCGGGCGCTCGAGGTACGGGCAGCCTCGATGTCGTCGCTGGATAGCAGGGGCGGTCGGACTGTGGGGCGCATGGTGTCGGTTTCGGCGAGTGGTTACGGAGACCATAACGGCTGTGCGGGATAAACGCAATAATCGAAACGTTCGGAGAGCCGCAGGCCGCCGGCCACTTGACGGCACTGGCGACTGGCGGCACGTCGATTTCGACAAGTGCTTCCCGTACTTCGCGGAGACCTATGGTTGCGGCATCTGTATTGCCGTTTGCCCGTGGTCGGCCACCGGACGCGCGCTGGTTCTGGCGGAGCGGTGGACGAGGCGGCGGGAGAAGGGCAAGGGTCGCGCGAGGTCCTGAAAGCCAAGGGTCGCGTTGGCGTAGTCGTGCAGACCCGACTTCCCCGGCGTCGAGCTCGCCAGCCAGAAGGCAATGCACGCCTTCTTCGAGCAACGCTTCCCCGACCGGATCGCGCTCCAGCCGCTCACGGCTTGTCAGCCTGCAATCGCGCGCCGATGACCCGGCCGGTCCGGCTGCGGACCGTTGCTCCGCACCGGTTGCTCGGGCGACCGCGCCGAGCCGCCCTCCGTAGCGCCACCCGTCTGGTCGGCTACCTCCCGGCCGGAGGGGGTTCCTTGTGCCAGTTCCCGTCCTTCATGATCCCGACCAGGTTGTCGTGGTCCTGCAGCACCGTGATGTCGCTGGAAGGGTCCCCGTTGACCAGCAGGAGGTCCGCCAGGTAGCCCGGCGCCACGCGCCCCAGCTCGTCCGGACGCTCGAAGATCTCCCCGCCGAGCACCGTGGCCGCCCGGATCGTCTCCATGGGCGTGAAACCGAGCAGGTCCACGAAGTGCTGGAGGTCCCGGGCATTGGTGCCGTGCGGCGTCCAGGCAAAGCCGTAGTCGCCGCCGGGCAACACCCGTACGCCCCGCTTGTGGAGTTCCTTCAGCCCGACGATCGAATGATCGAGTTCGTCCTTGTAGCCGACGGCCTCGGCCGCCTCCTGCGGGTAGCCGAACTCCGCCGCCTCGTACAGGGTGGCCCACAGCCAATGCAGACCCGGCGCCACGAACACATCGTCGCGGCGCTCCTCGAAGAGGTCCGCGGCCTCGTCGTCGATGTAGCTGGCGTGGTAGATGATGTCCACGCCCTGGTTGAGGCACTGCTTGATGGATTCCGTGCTGCGGGCGTGGGCGGCCACCCGCTTGCCCACCCGGTGCGCTTCCACGACCGCCGCCCGCACTTCCTCGTCGGTCATGTAGGTGTCCTTGGCCCAGACGCGCTCGGTGATGGACTCCCCGGAGAGGATCAGCTTCACGATCTCGACGCCCATGCCGCACATCTCCCTGACGGCGCGCGACATCTCCTCGGTGCCGGAGACGATGCGGCTGATCCCGTCGACCAGGACCCCCGCGGGTGTGGCCAGCTCCGGGCCGCTCGCCAGGTAGCGGGGACCGGGGATCATGCCGGCGTTGATGGCGTCGCGGCAGGCGATGTCGATACGCTCCTTGGCCGAGGCGGCGCCGACACACATCGTGTAGCCGGCGTCCAGCACGATGCGCGCCGACTGCACGGCCACGATCGTGTGGTCCTCCACGGGCATGGTGCCCAGGGCGTCGAGGCTGCCGCCGCTGTTCCAGGTGAAGTGCGTGTGGGCATCGCACAGGCCGGACATCAGGGTCATGCCCCCGCCGTCGATCACGCGCATGCCATCGCGGGAGAGCGTCCCGTTCTCCGTGGCGACTTCCTGAATCCGACCGTCCGCGACGCGAACTTCGCCGGGGACGGGGCCCTCGGCATTGCCGTCGAGGATGTTGACCTTTGTGAAGAGTGTGTTGGCCATGGTTCCTCCCTCCCTCTGCTCTCGTCTCGATAGTGTCGTTGATCGCCGTCGAAGGTGCGACAAGTCGTCGTGGGCCGGTCGCGAACCGGGCGATCTCGCCGTAGCGCATGTGGGCGCTTCCTTGGAGTAGTTGAAGAACAGCAGCTCGCCGCTGTGTTCATCGAGCTTGGCATGCGCGGAGATGCCGCCTTCGGGCGCCCACTGCTCGGTGCCGAGTTGAGGCCAGCTCGGTCAGCGCGGGACACATTGACAGCGCTTCCGACGTCCCGATAGAGTCCGCCTTTCCCCGGGTCGCGGCAGGCAGCACTCTCCGGTGCCGCCGTGGAGTTCTCCGTGCGCCGCCCCCAACGCCAGCTACGGAAATCAGGAGCGACGATGAAGGTATCGGTCGACGGTGCGCACCTGTACTGCACCGTGCACGGCAGCGGTCCGCCCTGCCTGGTCCTGACCGCGATCGGCACGGCGCCCTACGAGCGCCAGATGGCGCCCGGGCTTCGCGACTACCTGACCATGGTGTACGTGGACATGCGCGGCGGAGGCCGGTCGACGGGGCGCTCGACGGACCTGACGTTCGATCGGGTGGCGGAGGACGTCGATGCGATACGCGCCGCGCTCGGCGTCGACCGCTGCCTGCTGCTCGGTCACTCCATCCTCGGCATGCTGGCGCTCGAGTGCGGCCGTCGCCTGCCGGGACGGGTCTCACACGTCATCACGGTGGGCACTCCGCCCCACGGCGACATGCAGGCTCTCGGAGCCGCGAGCGCGGCGTTCTTCGAGGCCGAGGCCGACGGTGCCCGCAAGCAGCGCCTGCGGGACAACCTCGCCGCACTCCCTCCCGAGCCTCCGCCGGAGCGGGCGCTGCTGGCCCAGACCCCGATGCGCTTCCACGACCCGGCGATCGACGCGGCGCCCCTTTTCGCGGACGCGGTTTCCCGGCCGGAGTTGCTCGCGCACGTCATGGGTGCCCTGGCCCCCGGTTGGACCATCACCGCGGACCCCGGATCGCTCACGGCGCCGGTGCTGCTCACCCACGGGCGGTCGGACTACACCGTGCCCCACACGCTGTGGGACGGCATCGCGGCGACGCTCCCCGACGCTACCTTCCATCTCTTCGAGGCGAGCGGGCATCAGCCTTTCTTCGAGGAGCCCGAGCGGTTCACGACCGTGGTCACCGAGTGGGTCGACAGTCGCGGGTGGCCTCGCTGATCGAACGCCCGAGGGAACTATCGCCCGTTTGACGATCCCGGGGTCGACCGGTTGCCGGCAACGTCGGGTCTGAGCCGAGTCCCGCCGCGATCCGGTGTCGTCCTGGCGTGTCGAAGGCGCCTACCGACGCTCTGAGCCTATTCGAGACGCGCCGCCCGCTGGTGGCCGAAAGGGAACTCAGCCAAGAAAATGCCTCTAAAACAGTTCGTTACAAATGATATTTGGCGGAGAGCCAGACGTTTGGAGTTTGCGTGTTCAAGTGCCCCAAAGCCCTCATCTATCAGCTTGTTGGGAAGCGACTATCTTGGACACTCGCGCTGGCCCAATGGAACGCTTGATTTGCCTGACCACGTAGTGACGCTCTGTGGAAGGCCCTGAGCTACGCCCGATGCAGCGCCCCCGTCGAGACGGCGGACAATGTCACGAGAAGAGCGCATCAGGCAATGGCGCGCGGCCCATGGCCGCCTCCAGACGCTCTCCTTCAAGATCCCCGTTGCCCGAATCGAGGTCTGCGGACGGCGCGCCGCCCGCCCGCTTCAAAAGCGGGCGGCGCGCACCAGGCGTCGTCGGCCGGTCCGGAACCGGACGATCTCGCTCAATTCACGCGCTCACGCCCTCGACGCCATGCATCTACAGGACCTTTGCGAAGGCTTCGTCCGTAGTCGTCCGTGTCATGCGTGGATCGTTCTCCTTCCGCTTGCGATTTGCCGCGAACGCGCTTCGCAGGCTTGCGGAGGTCAACTTGGCAGAACCAGCTCGAAGCTCACGACGCGGGTTCCCAAAGCTCGATCGCGTTTCCTTCGGGGTCGTGGATGCGGGCGAAGCGGCCGATGCCCTCCATCTCGCTTTGGTGGCTGACCTCGATACCCGCGGACTTCAACTGCGTGATCATCGCGTCCACATCGGCCACGCGGAAATTCAGCATGAAGACCTTGTCCGGTGCGAAATAGTCCGAGTCGGCATCGAAAGGCGAGAAAACCGTGACCCCGGACTCGGTTACCCAGGGCGCCATGTCCGTGTCCGTTGGAGCGGGATTGATGCCAAGGTGATCGTGGTACCACTTCGAAAGTCCTTCCGGATCCTTTGCCCGAAAGAAGAACCCGCCGAAACCCTGAACCGTCTGCACGCTGCCTCCCTTTCGATGCAGGACTGCACGATCTACGCATCAGAAGTCTAGGGAAGAGGAAGCGTCCCTGCCACCGATTCGGTCATTGCGTGGTCCGTTGTACGTCCTCGGCCGCTGGGCGCGCCGTGGGGAACGAGGGTTCGCTGGCAAGGTCGGCGGCTGTGGCGCAGGGGCGCGGCGGAGACAGGCTTTCCCCGATACCAGCCAGACTGTGTGACCGGAGCGCCGGAACGGCGGGAGATGCCGGGAGACTTCGCGAATCCGACACGGGGCGGCGGACGCCCTACGGCGACCCGGTTGTGGGACCAATCGGGGAACGAGGGAGAATTCTAAAAGTTAAGTCAATAAGAACAAAGACTTAAATCCATATCTGGCGGAGAGGGAGGGATTCGAACCCTCGATGGGGGTCAACCCATACTCCCTTAGCAGGGGAGCGCCTTCAGCCGCTCGGCCACCTCTCCGGTTGCGCTCGGGTTTCGACGGCGTCCTGCCGTCCGGGGCCGAGCCCCCTTCTCTCGGAAGACCTCCGCGGAATCGGCGTCAGCCGGTCCCGGAGTCCGGTTCCTGTGACTGTTCCCGCCTGATGCGCTGGTGAATTTCTTCCCGGTGCACCGCCACTTCGCGTGGCGCCTTGATGCCGATGTGCACCTGGTTGCCCTTGACGCCCAGGACGGTGACGGATACGTCGTCCCCGATCATGAGCGTTTCCCCCACGCGCCGCGTCAAGATGAGCATGGCGGCCTCCTCGGTCTCGTCGCTTCCTCCCGAATCGCGTGCACCCCTGAGGCCCGTTTCGCCGCCGGCCTTCCCGAACGGCCGTCCTGACCGAAACGCGCCCCCGTGGGCGCTACCCTCTCTCCATCGAACTATCGGACGTCCCTATTGTGACGCACTAGCGCAGGGAGCGCACCCCGATTTTCGCGCGGATGGTTGTCGGTGCCGGCGCACGGGCACCGCGGTCCCGCTGCGGGATGCCGGGCCGCGCGGCCGTCGCCCCGCGCGGCGGGCGGGCCCGTTACTCGTCCTCGACGGCGGGGTCCGACAACTCGAACGCGTCGTGGACCGCCCGTACCGCCAGTTCGAGGTAGCGTTCGTCGACGACCACCGAGATCTTGATCTCGGACGTCGAGATCATGCGGATGTTGATGTTCTCGGCGGCCAGGGCGTCGAACATGCGCGTCGCGACGCCGGCGTGGGAGCGCATGCCGACGCCCACGACCGAGATCTTGACGATGCGGTTGTCGCCCTCGAAGCCGCGGGCGCCGAGTTCCCCGCTGATCTCGCCGAGCATCTCGCAAACGCGGTCGTAGTCCCCGCGCTTGACGGTGAACGTCAGGTCGGTGGAGCCGTCGGCGCCGACGTTCTGCACGATCATGTCGACCTCGATGTTCGCGCGGCCGATGGGCCCGAGGATGCGTGAGGCGACCCCCGGGACGTCCGGTACGCCGACGAGCGTCAGCTTCGCCTCGTCGCGCGAGTAGGCGATCCCCGAGACGATGGGCTGTTCCATGTCCTGTTCCTCCGTCGTGATCAGCGTGCCCGGGCCGTCGTCGAAGCTCGAAAGGACGCGCAGCGGAACTCCGTACTTGCCCGCGAACTCCACGGCCCGCGGATGCAGCACCCTCGAGCCGAGGCTCGCGAGCTCGAGCATCTCCTCGAAAGTGACGACCCCGAGCCGCGCGGCGCCGTCCACGATGCGGGGGTCCGCGGTGTAGACGCCGTCCACGTCCGTGTAGATGCGGCACTCGTCCACCGCGAGCGCCGCCGCGACCGCGACGGCCGTCGTGTCGGAGCCGCCGCGTCCGAGCGTCGTGAGGTTGCCGTCCGCGTCGATGCCCTGGAACCCCGCGATGACGGGCGTCACGCCCGCGTCGAGGTCCGCGTTCAGACGCTGCACGTCGATGTGCTCGATGCGCGCGCGGGTGTGGGCGGTGTCCGTGCGGATCGCGATCTGCGGCGCCAGGTACGACCGGGCCGCATGACCGCGCTCGATGAGCGCCATGGCGAGGAGCGCGATGCTGACCTGTTCGCCGGACGCGAGCAGCACGTCGCGCTCCCGGCCGTCCGGGCGTTTCGCGACATCGACCGCGAGCTGTTCCAGGCGATTGGTCTCCCCGGCCATGGCCGAGAGGACGACCGCGATCCGGTGCCCTTCCGACAGGCCGCGGGCGACCCGGTCGGCGACGGCCAGTATCCGCTCCGGGCTGGCCACCGACGTGCCGCCGAACTTGTAGACGTAGCGCATGGGGAGACTCAGGCGGAGCGCTCTTCGACCCAGTGCGTGACCGATGCGAGGGCGTCGGGGAGCGCCTCGGGGCGGTCGCCGCCGCCGGCGCGCGCCATGTCCGGACGCCCGCCGCCGCGGGCACCGACCTGCTCGCCGACGAAGCCGATGACTTCGCCCGCCTGGAAACGGTCCGTGAGGTCCTTCGTGACGCCGGCGATGAGGTTCACGCGCCCGTGGTGGACCTGTCCGAGCACGATGACCGCCCGCCCGAGCTTGTCCTTCAGGCTGTCGAGGGTCGTGAGCAGGGTCTTCGCGTCGCCCGGTACTTCCGCGCCGAGCACGCGCACGCCGTCGACCTCCACGGCACGGCTCGCGAGACTCGACCCCTCGGACTGCGCGAGCTTCGTCCTGGCCGTCTCGAGTTCCTTCGCGAGCGTTCGCGCCTGCTCGGAGAGCGTCTGGACCTTGTCCGCGAGTTCGCCGCGCCCCGCGCGCACGACCTCGGCGATATCGGCGATGAGCCGCTCGCTCTCCGTGAGCCACGCCAGCGCGCCGCGCCCCGTCACCGCCTCGATGCGGCGGACGCCCGCGGCGATGCCGGACTCGGAGACGATGTGCATGAGGCCGATGTCCCCCGTGCGCCGCACGTGGGTGCCGCCGCAGAGTTCGACGGAGTAGCCGCGGCCCAGGGTGAGAACGCGCACTTCCTCGCCGTACTTCTCGCCGAACAGCGCGATCGCGCCGCGCTCCATCGCCTCGGAGAACGGCATGATCTCGGTGGTCGCCGGGCTGTTGTCCCGGATGCGTGTGTTGACCTCGGTCTCGATGCGGCGCAGCTCGTCCTCGGTCACGGGCGCGGGATGCGAGAAGTCGAAGCGTAGGCGGTCGGGCGCCACGAGGGAGCCCTTCTGCTGGACGTGCGGGCCCAGCACGTCGCGGAGCGCCTTGTGCAGCAGGTGGGTCGCCGAGTGGTTGAGGACGATGTCGGCCCGCCGCGCGCCGTCGACGCTTGCCATGACTTCCTGTCCGACCTCGAGCGCGCCCGCCGCAAGCCGGCCGCGGTGGAGGTGCTGGCCGCCACCGCGGGTGGTGTCGTCCACCTCGAAACGGACGCCGTCGCCGGCGATCTCCCCGGAATCGCCCACCTGGCCGCCCGCTTCCGCATAGAACGGCGTCCGGTCGAGGACCACGAGGCCGGACTCCTGCGCCTCCAGCCGGGGCGTCTCCTCCGGTGCGCCGTCCCCGGTGCGGAAGAGGGCCACGACGCTGGCCGGGCCGGCGAGGGACTCGTAGCCCTCGAACCGCACGTTGGAATCCACGCGCACCTGCTGCTCTTCGCTCGCATCGAACCGCGTGGCCTCGCGCGAGCGCGCGCGCTGGGTTTCCAACTCCGCCTCGAAGCCGTGCATGTCCACGCGCAGGCCGCGTTCGCGCGCGACATCCGCCGTCAGGTCCACGGGGAACCCGTAGGTGTCGTAGAGCTCGAAGGCGACCCCGCCCGGGATGGTGTCCCCCGAAAGGTCCGCGATAGTGCGCTCCAAGAGCACCATGCCGCGGTCGAGCGTGCGCGCAAAGCGTTCTTCCTCGCCCAGCAGGACCGCCTCGATGCTCGCCTGCCGTTCCGGGAGGAGCGGGTACGCCGGGCCCATCTCTTCCGCCAGGGGCGCGACCAGCCCATGGAAGAAGGGTTCGCGCAGGTCCAGCTGGTGCCCGTGGCGAAGCGCGCGACGAACGATACGGCGCAGCACGTAGCCCCGGTCCTCGTTGCTCGGCAGCACGCCGTCGGCGATCAGGAAGGACGCGGCCCGGATGTGGTCCGCGATGACGCGCAGAGAGACGTTCGCGGCGATGTCGGCGTCGCCCCGGATGCCTGCCATGCGCGCCGCCCGCGTCATGACGCCCCGGAAGACGTCGGCCTCGAAGTTGGTAAGGACGCCCTGGGCGATCGCCGCGGTGCGCTCAAGGCCCATGCCGGTGTCGATCCCTGGCGATGCGAGGGGTTCGAGGGTCCCGTCCGGCGACCGGTCGAACTGCGGGAAGACCAGGTTCCAGAACTCGAGGAACCGGTCGCCGTCCTCCTCGGGCGAACCCGGCGGTCCGCCGGCGACGCCGGGTCCCTGGTCGTAGAAGATTTCCGTGTTCGGCCCGCAGGGTCCCGTGTCCCCCATGGCCCAGAAGTTCTCCTCGTGGTCGATCACGCGGTCGGCCGGCATGCCGATCTTGTCGAGCCAGAGGCGGCGGGCTTCGTCGTCCGTCGGGTGCACCGTCACCCAGAGCCGGTCGCGCGGCCAGCCGAGGACATCGCGCACGAACTCCCACGCCCAGTCGATGGCCTCTTCCTTGAAGTAGTCCCCGAAGCTGAAGTTGCCGAGCATCTCGAAGAGCGTGTGGTGGCGCGCGGTATGGCCGACGTTCTCGAGGTCGTTGTGCTTGCCGCCGGCGCGTACGCAACGCTGGCATGAAGTGGCGCGCGTGTAGTCGAGCCGCTCGCGGCCGGTCAACGCGTCCTTGAACTGCACCATGCCGGCGTTGGTGAAGAGCAGGGTCGGGTCGTTGCCCGGCACCAGGCTGCTCGAGGACACCACCTTGTGGTCGCGCGCGCCGAAGAACTCGAGGTACGCGGACCGGATTTCCGCCGTCAGCATGACCGCGCCCCGGTTCAAGTACGCAAAGGGGCGCGGATTATACGGGCTGCTCGCCCAGCGTTCGATAGATGACGTCGGGGCCAAACCCGCGTGCTGAGAGGAATCGGGCGCGCTTCGCCCAGTCGGCGCGGTCGGCGGGCGGCGCCCCGCCGAAGCGCCTCGCCTGGGCCGTCCGGGCGCGGTCCCGCCAGAAATCTCGATCCTGATCCAGCTGATCCAGCGCGTCGTCCACGAGTTCCCGGGCCACGCCGCGCTCCATCAGTCCGGCGCGGATCTTGGCCGGTCCCTGGCCCCGTCCCAGGCGGCTGCGGACGAACGCCTCCACGAAGCGTTCCTCCGAGAGAAGACCGTCGCGCTGCAGGTCCTCGAGGACCGCCTCGATGGCGGCGTCATCCGCGCTGTCCGGAGTTCGGGTGCGCCGAAGCTTCCGGCGCAACTCCTGCACCGAGTGCTCACGGACCGCCAGCAGGCGGATGGCGCGCGCCGCGAGTTCCTGGCCCGCGCTATCCGGCGCCGCGGCGTCGGGAAGGGCCATCCGCGTCAGCGGCGGTCGGACGCGTCGCTCACCGCCGCGATGCGCGGAGTCGGGGCGTCCCCGGCGGCGCCGTCTTCCGGGTCTTCGCCGCGCTCGCGGTCTGGCAGGAGTTCGGCCCGTACCCGGGTCTCGATCTCGTGGCGCACGCCCTCCTCCTCGTCCAGGAAGGTCGCCGCGTTGCGCCGCCCCTGGCCGATGCGCTGGCCGTTGTAGCTGTACCAGGCGCCGGACTTCTCGACGATGCCCTGCTTCACGCCGAGGTCGATGATCTCCCCGGCCCGATGGATGCCCCGGCCGTAAAGGATCTGGAACTCGGCCTGCTTGAACGGCGGCGCCACCTTGTTCTTGAGCACCTTGACCCGCGTCTCGTTGCCCACGACCTCGTCGCCGTCCTTGACCGCCCCGATGCGCCGGATGTCGAGGCGCACCGAGGAGTAGAACTTCAGCGCGTTGCCGCCGGTGGTGGTCTCGGGGGAGCCGAACATCACGCCGATCTTCATGCGGATCTGGTTGATGAAGATGACGAGGGTGTTCGAGTTCTTGATGTTGGCGGTCAACTTGCGGAGCGCCTGGCTCATGA
>VXNE01000201.1 GCA_009840715.1 Gammaproteobacteria bacterium | reverse complement strand
AAGCTAGAACACGGATATAACCCCACTCTACCATCGATTTCCCAAAGTCCTGCGACGCATTCAGAGATTCGATGCCAGCAAGAAGATCCTGATCATGCTGCGCAATCCGGTAACGCGAGCGTTCTCTCACTACGTTCATGACATCATCAACCATGTGGTTACAGGGGAGCGAACGGACCACTTCACGCAGGCGGCCACCTTCTCGTTCGTCGACTTGTGGGAGAAGAAATCCGCCTATTTTCTTCGATATCAGCCTATCGTAGACGGAGCGTTCGAACGATTCGGCAGACAAAACTGCCATGTGGTCTTCTTTGAGAAAATGGTAAGAGACTGGAAGGGTGAGGCTTCCGCGCTCGATGAGTTTTTCGGCTTTACCCAACCCGTCCTGGCCTCCGTTGGGCTTCCTCACGAGAATCGTGTCGAGCCGATCCCCTACTTCTTCACATACGGCACGCCACCAGGACGGCGCGGTTGGCTTGCACAGAAGACCGCACGTGGCGTTACACTTTTCGAGGATCTGGACAGCGTTCAGGTCAGCAACGCGTTGGCTACCCAGGGAAGCTACACGCTGGACGTCTCGGAGTCGTTGGTCGACGAGATGACAGGCTGGGCAGAGCCCGACATAGCCGCGTTGGAATCGCTTCTGGACATCGACCTGGCGGAGTGGCGGCGCCCGTTCGAGATGAAACAGGCGTTCGCAGGAGTCGAGCAAGAAGACCTCGCGTTCGTGCGGGAGCGGGTCGGCCCGGTCCTGCAAGGGGCATCGTACGCGGGCTTTGGTCTGCGGCGGTTTTGAACCAGCCGGGTTGGCCCGGTCGATCGCGCAGGCTATGCCAGGTATCGCCCCAGCGCATCCTGCCACGGCGCCAACGCCCCAAAAGCTCGAGACACCTTGGCGTTGTCCAGAGCACTGTACCCCGGCCGCGCCGCGCGAGCACGAAACTCATCGCTGGCGCACGGTGTAACCTTCGCGAGCACGGTGGACTGTCGGACGATTTCGCGCGCGAAGTCGTACCAACTCGCCTCGCCTCCATTGACGGCGTGATACGTCCCGGCCGGGCACTCGTCCAACAGCATCCGCATCAAGACGCCCGCGACATCTGTAGTAGCCGTCGGCGACATTACCTGGTCTTCCACGACCCTCAGTTGTCCGCGTTCACGCGCCAGACGCAGCATTGTTTCGACGAAGTTCCCCCCCTTGCTGTCCGCACCTGCCACTCCGAAAAGCGAGGCAACACGCACCACCACCACGTCCTCCCATGACAGTTGCGCCAACGTCTCCCCGAGCAGTTTGGAGGCACCGTAGACGTTGACCGGCGCAACCGGGTCGTCCTCACGCAGGGGCGTGCGCCGTTGCGTGTCGCCTCCGAAGACGTAGTCAGTACTGATATGGAGCAGTCGGGCACGCCGCCGCGCGCAAGCACGAGCCATGCCCTGCACGGCATGCGCGTTAACCTTGACCGCGAGCCCCGCGTTGTCCTCTACGTCATCCGTCCTGTGATAACCCGTGCAGTTGAGCAGGACATCGAAGCTCATTTCCGCAAGCCGCTCTTCGAGGTCAGGCGCGGTGACGTCCAGACGGTCCCGGCCCACCGGGAGCAGCTCGAACGGTGCGCCGGCTTCTTCGTGCGCCTTGCGAACGTCGTAGCCGAGCTGCCCGTCGGGCCCGAGGAGTACGACTTTCATATATCCACGATTCCGCCGTGCAACTCAACGTCGTGGATCCTCCGGTGCCAGCGCACGAGTTCCCTGTACCAGTCGAGCGTGATCGTCTGCGGCGTACGGTCGACAGTACCGGCCTGCAGTGCCTCGCAGATCTCCGCCACGCCGTCGGCCGCAGTCCATTCCGCCCGGTACCCGAGCGCCTCGATCCGGTCGAAAGACACCCGGTAGCTACGCTTGTCCGGGTCGCCGTACCACTCAATCTCTGCGTCGCCGGGCACGGAGGCCGCGACGAGTGCACCTAGTGGTCCGATCTGCCACGTCTCCGCCCGAGACCCCACGTTGAATATCCCACCGTTCACCTGCTCCGCGGCCGACTCGAGCACGAAGATCTGCGCCCGGGCCGTGTCGCGAACATGGATCATGGGTCGCCACTGTGTCCCGTCCCGCATCAGCGGCAGCTTCCCTGTCCTCCAGGCGCCGTAGGTCATGCCGTTGATGGCGAGGTCGAAGCGCATGCGCGGCGACAGCCCGAACACGGTCGCCTGGCGCAGGACGACCACGCAGAACGCCTCGTCCGCGAAGTCGAGAACGCCGCGCTCCGCCCGCTCGTTCGCGATGGCGTAGGTCGTCAGCGGGTTGGGCGACGCCGTCTCGTCGGCGATGACTCCCTCCTCCTGGAACCCGTAGACACTGCAGGAAGACGGAAGTATGTATCGACGCGCTCCCGCGGCCTTCGACAGCCGCGCGGACCGGACCCGACTCTCGTGGTTGATCGCCAGCGTCGCCTCGCGGAAGAGTTCGCCCGAAGGGTCGTTCGAGATAGCCGCCAGATCGATCACCGCATCGACACCCTCGAAATGCTCAGCGGCCAGTCTGCGACTGTCCTCGATTACCACTTCGAGGTTTGAATGCGGCACGAGCAGGTCCCTGCCGAAGAAGAACCGGTCGACGGCTCGCACATCGTATCCCGCGTCCAGGAGCATCGGCGTCAGCACCGTGCCGATGTATCCCCCGGCCCCAGTCACCATTACCCGGCTCATGTCGACTGTCGCTCCCCGTCGGAAGCGCGCTCCGTCGAAGGGTATTCGAAGGGTGTGTCGAAGTCTCCGAGACGCGGCTGCATGCGGTCCTTGTCCGACAACACCGCCCGCGCCGCGTCGACCGGCCAGTCGATCCCGAGCGCCGGATCGTTCCACAGGATGCCGCGGTCGTGATCAGGCGCGTAGTAATCGCTCACTTTATAGAGAACCTCGGTGTCCGCCTGCAGCGTCATCAAACCATGCGCGAAGCCGGCCGGCACGAGGACCTGGTTGCCCTCCGCCGCGCTGAGGATGACCGAGACATGTCGGCCAAACGTCGGCGAACCGTGCCGAACGTCGACCGCAACGTCGAAGACCGAGCCGCGTACGACTCGCACCAGCTTCGTCTGGGCGAAGGGCGGAATCTGGAAGTGCAGACCGCGGACCGTGCCACGCTCCGCCGAGAGGGAGTGGTTGTCCTGCACAAAGTCGACCGCGATGCCGGCAGCCTCGAGCACGCGCCGGTTGTAAACTTCCGAGAAGAAGCCGCGACGGTCTCCGTGACGCACCGGCACGAGCACCTTCACGTCGGCGATCCCAAGCTCCTGCACACGCACAGCTGCACTCCACCCGCGATCTTGGTCTGGCCGACCCGGGGGCCGCGCCGACCAACTGTTCCAGCGCCGTTTCGAGCTGCAGGAGCCTCGCGGAGCCGTCGACTTCACGTCGGACGCGCTCCGCGACACCCGATCGCCAACCGCTTTCGTCCGAAAAGACCCCCGGGAGTACACCGGCGATACGCTCCGCGTCCGGCGGTCCCGTGAACGCGTAACCGAAGCGGGCGAGGATTTCCGCGCTCGCCCCAGTGTCGGCGAAGGCCATCACCTTCTTGCCAAGCAACAGGGCCTCGGCAACTACGAGCGGGTTCGGGTCCTCGCGCGACGTCAGGACAAAGGCGTCCATCTCGCGCATGTAGGCGTACGGGTTGTCGACCAGGCCGGTCACGTAGAAGTTCGGCAGGCGAAGGGTCTTGAAACGTTGCAGCGTCTCGCCATTGTCATGCGTCTCGGGAGGCGCCCAGGGTCCGATCCACAGGAAGTCGCAGGTCGGCAGCCGCCGCGCCGCGTCGAAGAAGATGTCGGCTCCTTTCCGGGATTGGGCGAGGCCGCACATGGCGGCGACTGGCCGGCTCCCGTCACCCTCTTCCCCTAGCGCTGCTCCGAGCGCATTGCGGGGCGGCGGCACTTCCAGGTTGCTCTGGCCAAGCACGGTCTCGGCGTCGATGAAGATGCCGAAGTCGAGGCGGTTCCGAACGGACGTGCCAGTCAACTCCTCGATGTCGTCCATCGCGTGGCGCGAAGCCCCGACGAGGAGGTCCGTCCAGCGGAGGATCCGTGGCGTGCAGACGGTCGACAGCAGGCCCGGGAGGCTGTCCCGCGTCTCGTGCGTATGCAGCGCCACCGGAATCCCTGCGCGCCCGCCCGCCTCGCACCACTCACCCGACGCCACGGAGTTCACGTAGAGCACGTCCGGCCCCAGTGCTTCGAGCATCGACATCGCCCCGTCGACCCGCTCCCGGTAGCTGAGCTCGCAGATCTGGTGGCTTGTATCCAGGCACCTATAGGAGTCGCGCAACGGGGCGTAGCGCGGCAAATCGATCAGGGGGCCCCGCATCTTGACCAACAGGGTGGTTTGGTGGCGGTCCGAAAGGGACGCGGCGATGTCGAACCCGATTCGCGGCGCCCCGGTCAGACTGGCCTCATGACAGACCACGCAGACGTGCACGTCGAGCCTCCGTCGCTATCGCCACTCGAAACGATAGCCCATGTCCCGGGCTACCGCGCCGAAAGCGCGCTCGACCGCGTGGGCCCACGCCCCATCGGGATCGCCATCCGCCGTGCGCGCGTCGCTAGGCTCGAACGTCAGGTCCTGCGCCGCGTCGAAGATGCGGCCGAGCAGGTCGCCACGGAGGAACATCATCGTGCCCGACAGAAACTCCAGTTCGTCCGGGCGCTCGCTGATGCCCAGCCTGTCTAGCAGAGCGTCGTACTTCTCCCGGTTGGCGTTGATCTCCGTAAAACGACACCCGGCGGAGCCCAGGACCCCGATCGTCTCATCCTCCAGCATGATCCGGAGGTTCTCGTCGACTCGCTCCCGCGTCCCCAGCAGCGGCTCGAGCAATCTGCGGCGCCAACGCTGCACTTCGCCCTCGGCCATGTGCGGGCTCTTTTTCGTATGGACGAGGCAGAAGACAGTATAGTCCTCTCGCCGCAGGTTACGCAGCAGTTGAAAGTGCCCGCCTATATCGCGTCCCACGTTCTCGCTGACGTAGACCTGCGCGTCAGGAAAGGCGACGCGCATGCGGCCCAGGAGTTCGCCATCGAACGTCTCGTCGACCAGGTTGACGTAGAGGTCGAAGCCCTCGGACGGCAGGTTCCCGAGGTAGTCGGCAAGCTCGTCCCACAACTCCGGGTAGTAGACGTGTGCAAGCACGCACAGCGGACGCCGGGGCCCTGTCGCGACCGGCGCGGTGTCTACCGGCTCCTCGTCCACCCGGGGTCCCGTCGGGTCGGTGCGCAGCGTGTGCAGGCGCGGCTCGAAGCGCCCATGGCACATGTAGTGGCGCAGGGCCTCGAGCGGAGACTGCTCGGCCAGGAACCGAAGGTCCGGATACAGCCGGATGTACTCGGACGCATCGAAATCCAGCGGGATCTCCCGCGGGCTCTGGCAAAGCTCGGACACGAAGGCCGCTTTCGACCCGACGCGTGCTCCGTTCCCCGTGCAGACGAGCGCCAGTTCCGCGTCGCGGAGCCCCGCCAGCTCCGGATACAGCACGCGCAGGAAGCCTGCGTCGAGGGTATGAGCGTCTTCCGCCGCCAGGTCGAGCCGGTGCAGCCCCTCGATAACAGGGTCCACTTCACCCGCTTCCAGTTCGACCGGCCATCGCCCCTCCACTGCCCCGTGTCGGAGGTAGTGTGCCAACGGATCGAGACCCGCCGCGCGGATATCCGGGTAGGTCTCCAAGTACCAGTCGGGATCGAACAGGATCGGCAGGTCCGTCCCGTTCCTGCGCGCCTCGTAGTGGAGATCCGCGAGGTCCAGCCACCCTGAAGAGATGTACTTCACGGGCGAAAGGGGCTGATGCCCTGATGAGCGCGCAAGAGGTCCCAAGAACGCAAACGAGCCGATGGTGGTGCGCTTGAGCCGCGCACGCGTCGAACCGGGCAACGGCAACGTCCGCCACGTGACCCGTAGTATCCCGCGCGCGGCCCATGCCCAACCAAGGGTCACCGTGCGTCCCGCCCCGAGCAGCAGCGCCTTCGCTTTCCGCAATGGCGCCGTCAGCCGCCACGAAGTCGAACCGTAGACTGTCGCCAGTTCACGATCCCGGTCATCTAACACCTCGTGCATGGCATCGATCTGACCCTGCCGGTCCTCTGCCGTCTGACGTAACGCATCGCGTTGCTCGACCGCGACCTTCAGGGTCTCGATCTGCTGATCGCGATCGCGGGTGAGAGCGTCGACCCGGTGGTCGCGATCCTCAAGGGCAGTGGCGAGCTCGGCGATCTCCGCGTCGCGGCTGGCGACCTCACGGTCGCGATCCAGCGCCTGCCGATCGAGCGTGTCCCGCAAGGTCGCGATCTCGCCGTCGCGGCCGGCCACCGTGTGCTGCAGGGCGTCGATCTCCGCGTTCCGGCTGGCGATCTCACGGTCGCGTTCCGCCGCTTCCCGCTCGACCGCATCCTTCAAGGCGACGATCTCGCCGTCGCGGCCGGCCACCACATGTTGCAGGGCGTCGATCTCCACGTCCCTAGCCGACACGGTGGCGCCGAGCTTGTCGAGCTCTGCGTCCTTGGCCCGCACGACGCCGTCGAGGTACGCGACGTTCTCGTCACGATCGGTGATGGCCCGGTTCAGCGAGTCGATCTGGTTTTCGCGGTCGGTAACCACCTCGTGAAGCGCACGGACTTCCTTCTCCAAGCCCCGGTTCCGCTGGCCGGCCCGCATGCCCTTCACAAGCGGACGAGCGAAGGCCCTGCTCGCCGCGTCGAACGCGGATCGCACCGCATCGAGCGCGTCCCCGTCCGACTCGCGTACCTCGCCGTGGGCCCAACGGTCCACGATCCCGAAAGTGGACGCGACCCACTCCGATACCTCGGGACGCTCCAGAGCGGCCGCGTCATCGGCGACCTGGTGCCGCGCGGACGGCTCCAGACGTTCCTCGATGTCGACACGCGCCGACGTCGACTGCCGCGGCCACGAGAGCTCCAGATCGCGGGCGACGGTCACCGCTACCGCCTCCCAGTCCCGCAGGAGGTCCTCGAAACGCACGAAGGTCCGCCGATGATCGCGGGACGCCGCTTCTGCGTCGAGGATATGGCGCAGCCAGAGCAGGAGTCCGATCGAGGGATCGATGGCGTCGCGGGTCTGCAGCGAGCCGGCGACCTCCAGCGGGTTCCGGACGGGCAAGGCGATCCGGACATCGGCTCCGTACTCGGCCAGGGCTTCCGTCCAGAAGGGGAGCAGCCTCGCGATCCGGGGATCCTTCACGACAAACAGCGACTCGTCTTCGAATTCCGCTTCGAGCACCGAGCGCGCCCGACTCTGGAAATCCGCGGCGGCGGGCGATTTGTACCAGCCGGGGTTGAGAGGTTCCCAGTCGTCCCAACTCGAGCCTGCCGACTGGAGTAACGCATCGTTCAGGGACGCCACTTCCTCCGACTCCCAGTACCCGGCGACGTTGTATTCGTTGGCTGGCATCAGGGTCTTTGGCAGCGCGCAGCCCAGGCTGGCCAGCATCCTGGTAAGCGCCGAAGTGCCACTCCGGTGCATCCCGGCGACGACTATGGCTACGCGTTCCAAGTCTCGACCATCAACTCTGCGAGCGAAGCGCGGGGGCCCGGCTTACGCCCGGCCCTCCCTCGGGCTGGAAGCGCGTCCTCACGTAGTCGACCAGCATCGCGATACAGCACTCGATGTCGTTCTCCGTCGTGTCGACCGTGAGCGAGGGGTCCTCCGGCGGCTCGTAGATGTCGTCCACGGCCGTGAAGTTCGCGATCTCCCCGGCGCGCGCCCTGCGGTAGAGGCCCTTTGGGTCGCGCCGCTCGCAGGTGGCGAGGTCGGCGCGGACGTAAACCTCGTGGAAGCGGCCGGGCGCGGCGGCACGGGCGGCAGCCCGGTCCTCCCGGTACGGGGAGATGAACGCCGCGATGCAGAGGACGCCGGCATCGGCAAACAGGGCCGCCACCTCACCGGCGCGCCGGATGTTCTCGCCGCGGTCCGCTCGCGAGAATCCGAGATCCGCGTTCAGGCCATGGCGCACGTTGTCGCCGTCGAGCACGTAGACCTGCAGACCGTCGCGGAACAGCCGCTCCTCGAGCGCGAACGCGAGGGTCGTCTTGCCAGCGCCGGACAGCCCCGTCAGCCACAGGACGCCCCCCTGGTGGGCATTCCTCCGCTCCCGGTCGCAAAGCGCGACCCGATGCTCCACGGGGGTGATGTCCGGGCTTGGATCCATAGGGCGGCGGGCCTGCGGCAAGGCCGCGCATCTTGCGGTTTGGGGCCGGAGATTGTCAATCGACGCCGGGCCCCTAACCGGCGTCCGGCGGAGGCCTCAGCTAGGCCGGAACTCCGCGTCGAGATCGTGGTCGTCGCAGAAGTAGAAGAAGGCGTCGCGGAGTTCCGCGATCCGCACCTCCGGCGGCAGCTCGACCTCCATGACGAGCGAGAAGATCGGGGTGCCCGTATGCGCGGCGCGCTCGCTCACCGTGTCCAGGTTGTAGATATTGATGTCGCGGGACGAGAAGAAGCTCGCCACCCGGTGCACGATGCCGGGATGGTCCATCGCCGTCACGCTGACCGTGTACGGCACGCGGCCCTCGACGTCGGTGCGCTCCCCCGTGCGGCGCAGGAGCCACGCCAGGTCCTTGTCCTCGGCGAGGCGCTCGAGCTTGGTCTCGAGGCGCCCCAGGGCGAGATCCCCGCCCACGATGCTCATCAGCACCGCGAACTCGCCGCCGAGGACGGTCATGCGACTGTCCTCGATGGAGAGATTGAGGTCGGCGGCGAGCTTCGCGAGATCGTTCACGAGCCCCGGCCGGTCATGTCCGATGACCGAGATGACGACCCGGCTCACGCTCCGGTCCCTGCCGAGAAGTACTCGCTGACGTAGGCCGGCAGGTCGGCGACCGCCAGGCGCGTCTGCGCCATGGTGTCGCGGTCGCGCACCGTCACGGTGTCGTCCTCCTCGATGGTCTGGAAGTCGACGGTAAGGCACAGCGGCGTGCCCACCTCGTCGTGCCGGCGATAGCCCTTGCCGATGTTCCCCGTGTCCTCGTAGAGCACCCGGCCGAAGCCCAGTGCCTGCAGTTCCTTCCGGATCGCCCGCGCCCGGTCGACAATGCCCTCGTGGTTGCGCTTGAGCGGCAGCACCGCCACCTTGACCGGCGCCAGGTGGGGTCTTAGCCCGAGTACGGTCCGCTTCGATCCGTTGTCCAGGGTCTCCACGCGGTATGCCTCGTTCAGCACCGCGAGCACCCCGCGATCGACGCCCGCCGAAGGCTCGATGACGTAGGGGACGCGCCACGTGCCGGACTGCAGGTCCCTGATGGCGAGCCGGGCGTTCGAGTCCGGGTTCTCCTCGACCGACGCATCGATGGCGAGGTTGTCCTGGTCCTTCGTGTGGGACCCGAGGTCGAAGTCCGTCCGGTTGGCGATGCCCTCGAGTTCCTCGACGCCGTGCGGGAAGCGGTACATGACATCGAAGGTGGCCTTCGAGTAGTGCGCCAGTTCGTCGGGCGGCACCCGGTACAACTCCAGCCGGTTGGGATCGATGCCTTGCCGCTGCCACCAGTCGAGCCGCTCCTGCACCCACGTCTCGTGCCACTCCTCGTCCGTACCCGGCTCCACGAAGAACTCAAGTTCCATCTGCTCGAACTCGCGCACGCGGAAGATGAAGTTGCGTGGCGTAATCTCGTTGCGGAACGCCTTGCCCACCTGTGCGATGCCGAACGGCAGGCGGCGGGAAGTGGCGTCCACGACATGCTTGAAATTCGTGAAGATGGACTGGGCCGTCTCCGGGCGGAGGTACGCGGTGGCGGAGGCGTCCTCGACCGGACCCACCTGCGTGCGGAACATGAGGTTGAAAGGCCTCGGGTCTGTCAGGTCGTCCGAGCCGCACTTCGGACAGCGCCCGTCCTCCAGGTGGTCGCCACGCCAGCGCGCTCGGCATTGGCGGCAGTCCACCAGGGGATCGGTGAAGGTGGCCTCGTGACCCGAGTACTGCAGCACCTTGCGGTTGGTCAGGATCGCCGAGTCGAGACCCTCCACGTCGTCCCGCTCGTACACCATGGCGCGCCACCAGGCGGCCTTCAGATTGTTCTTGAGTTCGACGCCCAGGGGGCCGTAGTCGTAGACGCCCTGCAGCCCGCCGTAGAGGTCGCTCGCCTGGAAGACGAACCCACGGCGCTTGCACAGGGCAACGAGTTCCTCCATGGATGCGGCGGGCACGGCAAATCTCCGGGCATGTGGCAGCGGGGCGGGACGAGGCGCGCGACTATACAGCAAGCGACCGTGTGCCACGACGCCCCTTTCGCCGAAAGCCCGTCGCGGGCACACTGGCACCCGGACGGGTCGGTCGCTACGACCCGTATGGATGTCTGGATCGGGGGTAGGGAACAATGGGCCGCACGTGGTGGACGAAGACCATTCTGACGGGCTCGCTGGCCGCAGGCGCGTTGCTCGTGATCAGCACGGCGGGTTCGCGTTTCGGGATCTGGCCATTCGAGATCGCGTTCCTGGTGGCGGCGGCCGGCATCGCCCTCGCCGTTGCCGGGGCCGCGTGGGGCCTCGGCGGCCTGATCGTGGCGCTGCGCCGTTCGGAATCGGCCGACTTGCCGGCGCTTGACCTGGCCCTGGCCATCTGCGCCGTCGTGCTCGGTGCCTTCGCCCTGCAGTTCGTGCGCGTGTTCACCGTCCCGCCGATCCACCAGGTCACGACCGACATCGCCGATCCGCCGGCCTTTGACGCCATCGCGGACCTTCGACCCGAGGGCTCGAACCCGCACACGTACGACCCCGGCCAGCCCATCCTCGAGGGGACGCTCGCCGAGGCCCAGCAAGGGACCTGGCCGGAACTGGCGAGCCTGCAGGCGAGCCTCGGCCCGGACCGGGCGCTCGAACGCACCGTCGACACCCTGGAGGCGATGGGCATGGCCATCGTCAGCGTGGACCGGGTAGCCGGTCTCGTCGAAGCGACGGACACGACCCTCTGGTTCGGGTTCAAGGACGACATGGTCGTGCGGGTACGCGGCACGGCGGAGGGATCGGTGATCGATGCCCGTTCGGTGTCCCGCGTGGGGGTGTCGGACGTAGGCGCCAACGCGCGGCGCGTGCTCGATTTTCTGGAACGGTTCGGGGCGGGCGCAAGCCCGTAGACCTGGAACGGGGCCTCAGAAACGCAGCAGCCGCGCATCGAGGGTCCCGAGGTCCACCACGCCCACCGCGTTCAGGCCCTGCATGTGCCCCGCGCATTCGCCGGGGTTGAAGACGAGGTGGTGCTCGCGTTGCTCCACGCGCGTGAAGTGCGTATGCCCGTGCAGGGCGAGTTGGTGGTCCGGCCCCAGCACGCCGTCAAACTCGAGGGGATCGTGCACGACGACGATGCGACGACCCGCCCAACGTACTTCCAGGGGCGGATCCCGAAAGTGGAAGCCGAGCCGCTCGATGGCCGCTTCGAGCGATTCTCGCTCCTGGTCGTTGTTGCCGAAGACGCCGTAAAGCGGTGCGGAAAGGTCGGCGAAGACCTCTAGCGTCTTCGCCTGGGTGATGTCGCCGGTGTGCACGACTGCGTCCACCGCCGCCTCGTTGAAGAGTTCGACGATGCGCCGGCAGTTCTTCAGGTTGTTGTGCGTGTCGCTGACGACGCCGATGCGCATGACCACACGACCGGGAATCCGGGACCGGACACGAAAGCGCGCACGCCGCTACGACGTGCGCGCTCCCTTATCTGACAGTGACGGCCCGCGCCGCGTCGGCGGAGCCGCCGCGGCGTCAGGCGGCCGCCTTCTCGAGGATGTGGATCCCGCAGGCGCTGCCGAGGCCGATCACGTGGGTCAGGCCGATCCGCGCGTTCTCGACCTGGCGCTGGCCGGCTTCGCCGCGCAGGTGCGTCGACACCTCGTAGATGTTGGCGATGCCCGTCGCGCCGAGCGGGTGTCCCTTGGACAGCAGCCCACCGGACACGTTGACGGGGATGCGCCCGCCCAAGGCCACCTCGCCGTCGTCGACCATCCGGCCGGCTTCGCCGTCGCCGCAGATCCCGAGGTTCTCGTAGTGCAGGATCTCCGCCGTCGCGAAGCAGTCGTGCAGCTCGATGAGATCGATGTCGTCCGGCCCGAGGCCGGCCATCTCGTAGGCCGCGGCCGCTGCCTTGCGCGTGCAGCTGTTGACGTCCGGCATCACCAGATCGCGTTCCTGCCACGGGTCGGAGGTCAGCACGGAGGCCCGCACCTTGACGGCGCGGTTCATCAGGCCGAGTTCGCGCGCTTTCTGCTCGCTCGCGATCACCGCCGCCGCCGAGCCGTCCACGTTGACCGAGCACATCAGCTTGGTGTTGGGGTACGAGATCATCTCGGCGTTCATGACCGTCTCGAGGGGCGTCTCGATCTGGTACATCGCCTTCGGGTTCATGGTGGAGTGGTGATGGTTCTTCACCGACACCTTGGCGAACTGCTCGAAGGTCGTGCCGTACTTGCGCGAGTGTTCCATCCCCGCCTCGGCGAAGACCGTGGGCATCGTGCCCGAACCGAGCAACCCTTCCTTGGGAATGCCCGTCGCGCCACCGGCGCTGCCGAGCAGGCCCTTGCCCATCTGCTCCACCCCAACCGCGAGGACCAGGTCGTAGAGGCCTGCCTTCACGGACGTCCAGGCCTCCCGAAACGCCGTCGCCCCGGTGGCGCACGCGTTGGCGCAGTTGACGACCGGAATGCCCGTCTGGCCGATCTGCTGCAGGATGCGCTGGCCGACCATGCCGCTCGACTGGCCGAGGTTGCCGCAGTAGAGCGCCTGAATGTCCTGGATCTTGAGGCCGCAGTCGTCGAGCGCCATGAGCGCCGCTTCCGAGCCGAGTTGCGGTACGGACTTCTCAGGGAATCGTCCGAACTTGATCATGTCTACGCCGACTACGTATGCGTCAGTCATTGAACACTCTCCTCCGTGGCGGTGGCCACTATCTTTGGTTGCCGTTTGGGTTTTGGTTACTACCTGGGTTGAAAGAAATACGACAGGTACGAGTTGCCGTCCCTGTCCTTCCTGCCGAGCGCGTCGTCGTAGACGACCTCGATCGGCATGCCGAAATCGATCTTGTCGGGGTCCGGATCGATGTTGATCAGGTTGCCCTTCACGGTGCCGCCCCCGTCGAGGTCGACGATGGCGGAGATGTAGGGGACGTCGATGCCCGGATAGGACCGGTGGACGATGGAATAGGAGTAGAGCGACCCCGTGTTGGAGAGGGCGATCGGCTTCATGCCCTCGCGCGCGCCGCACTTCGAGCAACTGCTGCGAGCCCCCAGGAACACCGCCCCGCAGGAACTGCACTTGTAGCCTTCCAGATACGGATCGCCGTCTTCCGGGATCTTCAGGTAATCCACGGCCGGCAGTGGTCGGTCGGACATCGAACGCTTTCCTCCCCTGTTCGTCCGGGCGCCAGCATACACCGCCCGGGTCAGTGCATGAAGCCCCTGTCGCGCAGCAGCGCGAGCACGCGTTCCGCGCAGACCTCCACGTCGAGTTCCCCCGTGTCCATCACGAGGTCCGGCGAGCCTGGTTCCTCGAAGGTGGCGGTCACTCCGGGAAAGCTCGCAATCTCGCCACGCTCCGCGGCCGCATAGAGGCCTTCGTCGTCGCGGTTCCTGAGCACGTCGAGGGACGCGGTCAGGAACACCTCGAGGAAACGGTCGCCCCCCACGCTCTCGCGCATGCGCTCGCGCACGCTCTCGTGCGGCACCACGAACGCCGTCAGGCAGATCAGTCCCGCATCGTTCATGAGGCGCGCCGTCTCCGCCGCGCGGCGCAGGTTTTCTGAGCGGTCGTCCGCGGAGAACCCGAGGTCGCGGCTCATCCCCAGGCGGAAGTTCTGGCCGTCCAGCACGGTGGCCAGCCGCCCGAGGTCGAAGAGCCGGCGTTCGAGGGCCCGGGCGACGGCCGTCTTGCCGCTCTTCGAGACGCCCGTGAACAACACGGTGACCGGCGACTGGCCGAGGCGCAGGGCGCGTTCCTCGGCCGTCACCGTCGAGGCGGACGCGACCAAGGCCCCATGCGGCGCCTCGTCCCAGTGCGGGCCGCCCAACGCACCGCCCTCGGCGGCGATCATGCCGGCGCCGACCGTCACGTTGGAGACGCGGTCGATGACGATGAACGCGCCCATGCCGCGGTTGTCCTCGTAGGGATCGTGGACGATGGGCTCGGCGAGCACGAAGCGCACCCGGCCGATCTCGTTCAGTCCCAGTTCCGGCGCGGGACCCTGCTCTAGGGTGTTGACGTCGATGCGATGGCGGAGCGTCTCCACCCTGCCGAAGACCTGGCGCGCGCCATGCTTCAGCACGTACTGGCGCCCCGGCACCATCGGTTCCTCCGCCAGCCACACGAGCGTGGCATCGAAGGTGTCGGAGATGTGCGCCAGCCGGTCCGTGCCGGAAAGCACGTCTCCCCGGCCCACGTCGATCTCGTCTTCGAGGGTCATCGTGACCGCCATGGGTGCGAACGCCTCGTCGAGCTCGCCGTCCATCGTCACGATGCGTTCCACCGTCGTGGCGAGGCCGGACGGCAGGACCCGGATCCGGTCGCCCGGGCGAACGACGCCGCTCGCGACGGTGCCGCTGTAGCCGCGGAACGCCGCATCGGGCCGGTTCACGCGCTGCACCGGCATGCGGAAGCTCCGGAAACCGCGGTCGGTCGCGACGTGGACGTGCTCCAACAGGTGCATCAGCGACGCGCCCTGGTACCACGGCATGTTCGCGGACTGCTCGACGACGTTGTCGCCGTGCTTCGCCGAGATGGGGACGAAGGTCAGGTCCTCCACGGCAAGACGCGACACGAACGCGTCGTAGTCGCGGCGGATGGCGTCGAACACCGCCTCGTCGTATGCCACGGTGTCCATCTTGTTGACCGCCACGATGAGGTGACGGATGCCGACCAGCCGGACGAGGAAGGTGTGCCGTCTCGTCTGCGTCAGTACGCCGTTCGCCGCGTCGATCAGGATGACCGCGACGTCGCAGGTCGACGCCCCGGTGACCATGTTGCGCGTGTACTGCTCGTGCCCGGGCGTGTCGGCGATGATGA
This sequence comes from Gammaproteobacteria bacterium, assembly GCA_009840715.1. GTDB lineage: Bacteria > Pseudomonadota > Gammaproteobacteria > Pseudomonadales > Azotimanducaceae > VXNE01. The sequence continues at coordinate 5,101 of VXNE01000201.1, read as the reverse complement.
ACTTGCGCCGGTCCGTCGAGAAGTAGCGGTATGCGACGTCGATGGTGATGCCCTGCTCGCGCTCCGCCTGCAGGCCGTCCACGAGCAGCGCGAGGTCCATGTCGTCGCCGGCGCCGCCGGACGTCTTGCTGTCCCGCCTGATGGCGGCGAGCTGGTCCTCGTAGATCAGCCGGGAGTCGTGCAGCAGGCGACCGATCAACGTGCTCTTGCCGTCGTCGACGGAGCCGCAGGTCAGGAAGCGCAGGATCTCCTTCTGCTCGTGCCGCGCGAGGTACGCGAGGACATCGTCGCCGATCGGGTCCGGGGCGGCCATCAAAACGCCCCGGAAGCCATGGAGCCACCGTAGGGGACGGGCTTGTCCCGTCCCGTGTCGAACTTGTCCCGTCCCGTGTCGAACGCGTGCACGATACCGGAGGGCTTGTCCCGTCCCGTGTCGAATTCACCCACGGTACCGTCCGCCACCCATCAAAAATACCCTTCCCGTTTCTTCTGCTCCATCGACCCCGCGGCATCGAAGTCGATGAGCCGGCCCTGCCGTTCCGAGTACCGGGCCCGCAGCATCTCCTCGATGATCGCGGGCAGCGTTTCCGCCGTCGACTCGATGGCGCCGGACAACGGGTAGCAGCCGAGCGTCCGGAAACGGACCATGCGCATCTCCGGCTCCTCTCCCGGCTCGAGCGGCATGCGGTGGTCGTCCACCATGATCCACGTGCCGTCGCGCCGCACGACCGGGCGCCGGGCGGCGAAGTACAGCGGGACGATCTCGATGCCCTCGAGGAGGATGTACTGCCAGACGTCGAGTTCCGTCCAGTTCGACAGCGGGAAGACGCGCACCTCCTCCCCCCTGTCGATGTTGCCGTTGTAGAGGTTCCACAGCTCCGGGCGCTGGCTGCGGGGGTCCCACCGGTGGTTCCGGTCGCGCACCGAGTAGACCCGCTCCTTCGCCCGGGACCGTTCCTCGTCGCGCCGCGCCCCGCCGAACGCGGCGTCGAAGCCGTGGCTGTCGAGCGCCTCGAGCAGAGCCTGCGTCTTCATGATGTCCGTGTACTTCCTGCTGCCGTACGTGAAGGGCGTCACGCCGGCGCGCACGCCTTCCTCGTTCGTGTGCACGATGAGGTCGAGGTCCAGCTCGCGCGCGATGCGGTCCCGGAAGGCGATCATGTCGCGGAACTTCCAGGTGGTGTCGACATGCATCAGCGGGAACGGCAGCCGACCGGGGAAGAAGGCCTTGCGGGCGAGGTGCAGCAGCACGGAGGAGTCCTTGCCGATGGAGTAGAGCATCACCGGCCGCTCGAACTCCGCGGCGACCTCGCGGATGATGTGGATGCTCTCCGCCTCGAGCTGCTTGATGTGGGTGAGGCCGGCCATCCCGGTATTTTAATGCCTGAAGAGACCTACGACGCGCGGTTCGTTAACAGATCGGGTTATAACAATAGCCAAGGAACCGCCCCTCGCGCGGCGGTCGGGGCCGGCCACGATGGGCGACGGCCTATGGTCCGCGCAACGCGTCCCGCAGCAGGACGTTGACCTGCCCGGGATCCGCCTTGCCCCCCGTCGCGCGCATCACGCGCCCGACGAAGAATCCGAGGACCTTCTCCCTCCCCGCCCGGAACTGTTCGACCTGTTCGGGATGGTCGTTCACCACCTCGCGAACGACCCGGCCGATTTCGTCGGCGTCGCTCACCTGGCGCAGACCGCGGGCGTCGATGATCGCATCGACGTCACCGCCCTCCTCCCAAAGCACGTCGAACACCGTGCCGGCGATCTTTCCGGAGATGACGCCTTCCTCTATCCGCGCGATCAGTCGCCCCAACTGCCCGGACGTCACCGGGCAGCGCGCAATGTCGAGTCCCGTCCGGTTCAGCGACCCCGTCACCCGTTCCATGATCCAGTTCGCCGCCGGCTTGGCGCCACACCCGGTCGCAAGCGTCGCCTCGAAGTAGCCGGCGACGTCCGGGTCGGCGGTCAGGAAGCGCGTGTCCGCGTCGGACAGTCCCAACTCCTCCCGGTAGCGCCGCCGCTTGTCACGGGGCAGTTCCGGTACCCGGGCGCGGGCTTCGGCGAGCAGGTCCGGCGTGACCCGCACCGGCAGCAGGTCCGGATCCGGGAAGTAGCGGTAGTCCTCGGACAGCTCCTTGCCGCGCATGGGCCGCGTCTCGTCGCCCCGCGGATCGTAGAGCCGCGTCTCGCGCACCACGCTGCCCCCGGACTCGAGAACCGCGATCTGCCGGTCGATCTCGTGGGCGATGGCCTGTCGCACGAAGCGGAAGGAGTTGAGGTTCTTGATCTCGGTGCGTTCGCCAAGCCCTTCCTGGTCCCGGCGTCGTACCGAGACGTTCGCGTCGCAGCGCATCGACCCCTCGTTCAGGTTGCCGTCGCAGATGCCCAGGTAGCGCACCAGGGCGTGCATCTCCCGGAAGAACGCGGCCGCCTCGGCCGGGGTGCGCAGGTCGGGTTCCGACACGACCTCCAGCAGGGGCGTCCCCGCCCGGTTCAGGTCGATGCCGGTCATGTCCGCGTATTCCTCGTGCAGGGACTTGCCCGCGTCCTCCTCGAGGTGCGCCCGCCGTATGCCGATCCGCCGCGTGGCGCCGTCGACCTCCATCTCCATGACGCCGGCGCCGACGATCGGCTGGTCGAACTGGCTGATCTGGTAGCCCTTCGGCAGGTCCGGATAGAAGTAGTTCTTGCGGTCGAAGCGGCAGGTGCGGGCGATCTCGGCGTCGATCGCCAGCCCGAACGTGAGGGCCATGCGCACGGCTTCCCGGTTCAGTACCGGCAGGACCCCCGGCATCCCGAGGTCCACCGCGCACGCCCGCGTGTTCGGCGCGGCGCCGAAGGCGGCGTCGGCGCCCGAGAAGATCTTCGACCGCGTGGCAAGCTGCACGTGGATCTCGAGGCCGATGACGCTTTCCCAGTCCCGCGCGGGCACGCTACGTCTCCGGGTGGCGCAGGTGCCAGTCCGTGCGCTGCTGGAACTCGCTGCCGAGGTTCAGCAGGCGGCCCTCCTCGAACGGCGGACCGATCAGTTGCAGTCCGACGGGCAGGCCGTCGACAAGGCCGCAGGGCATCGACATCGCCGGCAGGCCGGCCAGGCTCGCGGGGGTCGTGAACACGTCCTGGCGGTACATCGCCACCGGATCGTCCACGGCGCCCAGTTCGAACGCTGGTCCCGGGGCGACCGGCGCCGCGATCGCGTCCACGTCGTCGAAGGCCTCCAGGAAGTCCTGCTGAATGCGCCGCCGCACGCGTTGCGCCTTCAGGTAGTAGGCGTCGTAGTAGCCTACCGACAGCGTGTAGGTCCCCGTCAGGATGCGGCGCTTGACCTCCGTGCCGAAGCCCGCGGCCCGAGAGCGTCGGTACAGGTCGTCGAGGTCCGTGGGATCCTCCGCCCGAAGGCCGAACCGGACCCCGTCGTAACGCGACAGGTTTGCCGACGCCTCGGCGCCCGCGATCACGTAGTAGGCGGGAACGGCCGCATCCGTATGCGGAAGGGAGAGCGAGACGAGCGCATGCCCGGCTTGCTCGAGCTCTTGCGCCGCCGCGAGCAGACAGCCGCCCAGGTCGCCCGGGAGCCCCGTCCAGTACTCCGAAGGCAGGCCGATCCGCATGCGCTCGGCGCCGTTACGGCCGCCGCTACGGCGCGTCGGCCCGCGTTCCGCGCTCGTCGAGTCGAGCGGGTCATGCCCTTCCATCGCACCGAGCACCGTCTCCACATCCTCGACGGACCGTCCGAAGGCTCCTCCCTGGTCGAGGCTCGACGCGAAGGCGATCATGCCGTAGCGCGAAACGCGCCCGTACGTCGGCTTGAGTCCGGTGACGCCGCAGAACGCCGCGGGCTGCCGGATGGACCCACCCGTGTCCGTGCCCGTGGCGCATGGGACGAGCCCGGCGCCCACCGCCGCCGCCGAACCCCCGGACGACCCGCCGGGCGCGCGCCCGCGATCCCACGGGTTGCGCGCCGGGCCGAACCAGCTCGTCTCGTTGGACGACCCCATGGCGAACTCGTCCATGTTGGTCTTGCCGAGGCACACCGTCCCCGCGGCCGCAAGCCGCGCCACGACCGTGGCGTCATAGGGCGGCACGAACCCGGCGAGCATCCGCGACGCGCACGTCGTGGCGACGCCGTCGGTGCAGAAGATGTCCTTGTGGGCGAGCGGAATCCCGGTCAGCGGGCCACCCTCGCCCCGGGCGATACTCCGGTCCGCCGCCTCCGCCGCCCCTAGCGCGCGCTCCTCCGTGACGCGGATGAAGGCGTTCAGATCGTCGTTCGCGGCCGCGATGCGCTCCAGGTAGAAGGCCGCGAGCTCCCGGGCGCTGTAGTCCCCGCGAGCGAGGCCGCGGCCGAGGTCGGCAATGGAGGTGAATGGCTGCACGACCGTGCGGACCCCCGTGCCTACTCGACGACCCTGGGCACGAGGTAGAGGCCGTCGCGCGTGAGCGGCGCGACGGCGAGGAAACGCGCCCGGTCCACCGCCTCGGTCACGGCGTCGTCCCGCAGCGGCTGGTCCATGTCCAGGGGATGGGCGAGCGGCTCCACCCCCTCGGTGTCCACCGCCCGCATCTCGTCGATCAGGGCCACGATGTGCCCCAGGTCGTCGAGGACGAGGCGTTCTTCCTCCGCAGAGAGCTGTAGCTGGCTGAGCCGGGTCAGCCTGTCGAGGGTCTTCCGATCCATCGGTTCGCGCCGCGAGAGCCATCGGAAATTGTGGGTCGGGCATGGGCGTTTGTCGAGCCGGCGCGAGCCGGCGCTCGCGTCGGGAGTTTCGCCGCCGCGAACTCCTGCGCCCCGCCACTCCCCCGTCGCGCGTCGAGCGTTGCGTTCTATGGCCCAAGCCCATAGAGTTTTCGCTTTGCGCGCCAACCGTCTCGGGAACCCCGGCAACAAGTATGCTCAAGAACTTACGAGGGCTATTCTCGAGGGACCTGTCCATCGATCTCGGCACGGCGAACACGCTGATCTTCGTGCGTGACGAGGGCATCGTGCTCAACGAGCACTCGGTGGTCGCCATCCGGACCAACGAGAACCGCTCCAGCATCGCCGCGGTCGGTCACTACGCCAAGCGGATGCTCGGGCGCACACCCGGCAGCATCTCCGCCA
>VXNE01000369.1:13823-20307 GCA_009840715.1 Gammaproteobacteria bacterium | reverse complement strand
TCACATAGCTCCGCAACTCGGAGCGGCAGGGAGGTCACCACAGTCCGCGGTAGTAGAGCAACAGGATGAACTCGTGTTTCTCGAGCTGCTGGGCGACCCATTCCCGGCGTATCCCCACGGGCGGATCGAGGTGGACCGGAATCTCCGCGGCCCCGGCCTCCACGCCGCTCACTTCGTAGCCGTCGCCAACGGCCTGCACGCGTACCTGCTCGCGGAGACAGAGATCGCCATCGCACAGCACGAGGCCCAGGTCCATCGGCTCTCCGGCAGGCCCTGCCAGCGCCGCGTCCGGGTCGACGAGGCCGGTGATGCGGAACTGCGCGCCCTGTTGCACGTTGATCCAGGCCAACGCCGCGTCCGCGGCGGGCTGCAACCGCTCAGGGATTTCCTCGACGACGCTTGGCATACTGCCTCCCCGGTCCCCGGTCGCATTGGACAGCAGAACCGCTTCGTTCTGCAATCGTCGCCGCCGCGACCACCCGAACCACGGAGCAGGAAAAACCATGGCCGACATGCATCCGCAAGCAAAGGCGTTCCTCGAGGAAAGAACGCGACTGGGCGTCGTGACCACCCTGCGGAAGGACGGTTCGCCCTGCACGGTGCCGCTCTGGTACGACTGGGACGGCACGACCGTGCGGTTCTTCTCGCTGGCCAACTCGCCGAAGCTGAAGCGCCTGCGGAACGATGACCGAATCACGCTGACGGTGTCCAGCGAGATGGACGAGGACGCGTACCAGTGGGTCTCGTTCGAGGGCCGCGCGACGGTCTCGCAGGACGGAGCCGCAGGCCTCGCCGTCGTCCTGGCACGACGTTACGCTGACCAGCAGCCCGACAACCCGGGAGGCAAGCAACTGATCGAGACGATAGAGGGGATGCCCGAGAAGTACTCCCGGCTGGTGGAATTCACGCCGGAGCGCGGCTACTGCATGCTCGGTGACGACCGCGTCGTCGATCTGTTCCCCGCCTGAGACCGCGTGGACGCCCACGCAAGATCCGGATGAGCCCCTCCCTCGCCACGTTTCGCGCGACGGACCCGCCGGATGACATTGCCGAAGCGCTCCGCCGCGACGGGGCCGCGGTCGTGCGCGAACTGGTGGCCCCGCACGTCGCCGACGCCATCGCCGAGCGCATCGTCCCAACCCTGCGCGCACAGGAACCCGGGGGCGAGAGCTTCTTCGGGGCGCCGACGCGCGGCATGGGAGACATCTTCGTCCACGCCCCGGAGATCGCCGGGGACCTGCTGCTGAACGAGACGCTCCTCGAGGTGGCGGACGCGATCCTCCTGCCGCAGGCGCCGATGGCGGCCTCCGCCGCGCAGTCCCGTCCTTCCGCGACGTGGGAAGAGGGTCTCGACGCGGCCTTCGAAGACTACCTGGAGATGAAGCCACGCGACCCCGTACTGGGACCGAACTGCCATCACTATCGGCTGAATATCTCCGGCGCCCGGCAGGTCTGCCGCGGAGACGCACATCAGTTCCTGCATCGCGAGATGGACACCTTCCGGCCCTTCCTGGAGCACGACCCGGAAGCCCCGGAGCGGGCGCTGGCCATCGCCTGGGCGCTGACGGACTTCACGCTGGAGAACGGAGCCACCCGCCTCGTCCCGGGCAGCCACCGCTGGCCCCGGGACCGGAGCGCCGAGGAGCACGAGGTGGCGCGAGCGGTGATGCCGAAGGGATCGGCGGCCCTGTGGACGGGCAAGACCCTGCACGGCCTTGCCGCCAGCCGCGACGAGTCACGGACATCCGTCACGTTCGTGTTCATGGTCGATTGGCTGACGACGGAGGAGAACCAGTTCTTCGCCATACCGCCGGAGGTGGCCCGCGGACTGCCCGAGCGCGCGCAACAGCTCATCGGTTACCGGGCGAGTCCCGCGCTCGGCTGGGTGAGCGATCGCGATCCCGACAACCTCCTGCGCACGCCAGGGGAGCCGCGGTGAGGATCGAACGCCTCCCCGGTCCGTTCGGAGTCGAGGTCTCCGACGTCGACCTTGCGAGCTGTCCGGACGAAGAACTGACCGCGATTCTCTCGGCCATCTACGACGAACGCTTCGCGGTCATTCGCACGGGCGGACTGCCCGACGAGGACTACGTGCGCTTCGGCTACCGTTGCGGCCAGCCCGTGCGCTTCGACGAGACCGCCGACAACCCCGAGATCCTGGAGATCACGAACATCGGCGTGGACACGTCAAGCTACGCCCGTGGCGCCGCACACTGGCACACGGACATGTCCTTCACGCCCGTGCAGGCGTCGTTCACGATGCTCTACTCGGTCGCCGCACCCCGGGAACGGGGCGAGACGCGTTTCTGCAACCTGGCGGCGGCTTACGAAGCCCTCGCCGAGTCGACCCGCGAGGAGATCGAGGACCTCGCGGTAGAGCACCGGCACGGCGTTTCCGTGAGTGCGCGGCCGGGAGACCACACCCCGATTCCTCCCGAGGGCTGGGACCAGAGCACAACGGTGTTTCATCCCCTCGTGCGCCGACACCCCGTGACCGGCCGCAAGACCCTCTACGCGATCACGGGCACGAGCCAGGGCATCCAGGGGATGGACGGGGAGACCGGGGCCACGCTGCTGAATGCCCTCTGCGATCACGCCTTCCAGGCGCCGTTCCTCACGAGCCACCGCCACCGCGCGCACGACCTCGTGATCTGGGACAACCCGACCACCATGCACAGCGCGACGCCCATCGGCGCCGCCACGGGTCCCGGGGACACGCGCATCCTCCGGCGGATGAGCCTGCACGGGAAACCGTCCGTCTTCAGTTGAACCCGGATAAGCGCGCCGCATGCCGATCTCACGCAGACTCGCGCTGGACGACGAACAGATCGAGGAACTCCTTACCACGACCTGGAACTGCCGCATCGCCACCCTCGGCCCCGGCACGCGCATCAACCTCACGCCGATGTGGTTCGCGTGGGCGGGCGGACGCATCTACCTCTACGGGCGGGGCCAGAAGGTGGTGAACCTGCGGCGCAATCCCGCGTGCTCCATCGTGGTGGACCGCAACGAGCGCTTCCCGGAGCTTCAGGCCGTCACCATGCAGGGCACGGCGAGGGTCCTCGAAGACGTCGAAGCCGAAGCGGGGGACCCTTACCTGGCCGAGGCCCGCGCCCAGTTCGCGCGCAAGTACAACGGCGGGCATGGGCAACCCGCCGTGGACGACCCGCCGCCCATGGACGCGACCGCGAGCGGTCCAAACGCGCGCTGGATGGTGTTCGCGCCCGAGCGGCAGGTGACGTGGGACAACTTCAAGCTGGCGGGCCTTTGAGGGCTAGAATGCCGGCCCTCGTAAAGAGGGAACCGAGATGAGTGCACCGGAGACCGCCCCCAAGTTCGACTTCAATACCAAGGTCGCCGAGAGCTTCCTCGCCAACCGGAGGAAGTCTGGCGGGCTGCACGATTTCCTCGGCTTCACAACCGTCGATGTCGGACCGGGCACGATGCAGGGACGGTTCACCGTACGCGACGAGTTCCTTACGCCCTTCGGCAACATGCACGGCGGCGTCCTCTCCGCGTTCTGCGACCACCTGCTGGGGACCGTGTGCTACCCCGTCATGAAGGACGGGCAATGGGCCGCGACGACGGAGTTCAAGATCAACCTGACGCGCCCCGTCACGAAAGGTGAGGTCGACGGCTACGCGACGATCGTGACCATGGGGCGCACGCAGGCCGTGGTGCGCATCGACGTCCACAACGGCGGGCGGCTTTGCGCGATGGCGCAGGGGACCGTGACGATCATGGATCCCCGATAGGGCTACCCGCCGTGACTCCGGAGGAGCGATTTCGCTTCGACCTGCAGGGCTACGTCGTGGTACCCGGCGTCCTGACCGGCGATGACTGCGCGGAGCTGTCCGACCTCGCCGACAGGGCTTGGCCCCGAGCGCCCGAGGACGGTCCGTACAGGCGCCTGGAGGCATTCTCGCGCTGGGGCAAGCCATTCCTTGACCTCATCGACCACCCGACAATCCTGCCCTACCTGATCGAACTCCTCGGCTCACGCCTGCGCGCCGACCACGACTACACGATCTTCACGCAGCGGGGCACGGATCCCCATCGCCTGCACGGCGGGCCACGGCGCTACGAGACGGACCACTGGTACTACTACAGCGACGGCATCATGCGGAACGGCCTCACCGTCGCGACCTGGGCCCTCACGGACGCGGGGCCGGGCGACGGGGGCTTCGTCTGCATCCCCGGCAGCCACAAGACGAACTTCCTCCCCAACCTGCCGGACGACGTACGCCGGCTCGACCGGCTGCCCGACTACGTTTACCAGCCACCGGTACGGGCCGGCGACGTGCTGATCTTCACGGAGGCGCTCATTCACGGAAGCGCGCCCTGGCGCGCCGGGCACGAGCGCCGGGCGCTGCTCTACAAGTACAGCCCGCCCCACTCGACGTGGAGGAAGGTGCCCTACGACATCGAAGCGTACCCGGAGGCCACGGAGCGGCAGCGGCGCCTCATGGCTCCGCCGTCGGTGGAGGACCATCCCAAGGTGCTCGAACGCTAGTAGGGGACGGGCTTGCCCCGTCCCGTGTCGAAGGCGAGTACAGAACCACCACGGGGTTGTAGGGGACGCCCTTGTGGCGTCCCGTGTCGAAATCGTGCACGAAACCACCACGGGCGGGGACGAGCCCCGCCCCTACGCCTTGCGCGACGCGAAGCTCGCCATGAACTCGGGGTCGATGGGCAGCCCCGACGTCAGCTTGAAGTGCGTGTGCAGCATGTGGTGCAGCGCGAACGCGGTCTGGTTCGTGCTCGCGCGCCCCGCGTTGTCCTCCGCGGCGTTCACGGCCATCTTCGTGATCTTCAGGCTGAAGAGGTTCTTCGCTGCGATCCGGCGCGCCATCGCCAGCGTGAACGACTCGAGCTCCTCCCGGGGCACGACGTGGTTCACCGCGCCGAGCCGCAGCGCGTCGGCGGCGCTGACCTCGTCCGACGTGAAGAGCATCTCCTTGGCCTTGCGCACGCCCAGTTCGTAGGGGTGATTGAAGAACTCCGCGCCGCAGATCCCCATCGCCACGGTGTTGTCCTGGAAGGTCGCATCCTCGGAGGCGATGACGATGTCGAACGGCCACACGAGCATCACGCCGCCGGCGATGACCCGGCCCTGCACTTCCACCATCGTGGGCTTCGGCAGGTTGCGCCAGCGCTCGCAGAAGCCGAGGTAGATCTCCTGCTCCCGGGCGAACTGCGCCTCGGCGCCGTCGCCGTCGAAGCCGCCCCAGGTGGTGACGGTCCTGAACTCCTTCTGGGTCTCCCGGGGGGCCTTCTCCCGCAGGTCATGGCCTGACGAGAAGTGCGGACCGTTCGCCGCGACGATGATGACCTTGATCTCGTCGTCCTGCGCCGCGAAGTCGAGCGCGTCGTTCAGTTCGTAGAGCATGCGGGTGTCCTGCGCGTTCCGGGCCTGGGGCCGGTTCAGGACGATGCGCGCGATGTTCGGCTCGGGCGTCTCGTAAAGGATCTGGGAAAAGGTGGGCATACGTCGTTCCCCTCGTGACGCGGGTCAGTCCGCCTCGGCGGTGACCGGGTCGATCATGCGCTTGACGGGCGTGACCACGCTTGCCGGGAAGCCGCTGCGCTCGGCATGCTCGTCGATAAGCTCGGGGTTGTCGGCGATGTAGATGCAGAACGTCTTGTCGCCGGCGACGTAGGAGTGCTCCCACTGGATGTTCTTGTTCTCCGCCTTCATGGCGGCGAGCACGCCGTTCGACTGCTGCGATGCCGCGCGCAGCGCATCGCGCTCGGCGGAACCGATCTCGGGGATGTCTCTCTCGATCACGTACCTGGGCATGGATCTTCTCCGGACTGTTCGTGTCACTCGACACGGGCGAGCCGGGGAGCCTACGCTAGCGGCGATGCACGCGCCACACCGGGTCATCGACATCCACGCCCACGCGGTCCTCGAGGCCGGGTTCGGCAAGGCGGGGAGGTACGGACCGGAACTCACCGAGGACGGCGGCGCCTCCACTTTCCGCGTCGGCGAGTTCCGCATGTCCATCGTCTATCGCGGCACGGTGTTCATGGACGTCGGCAAGCGCCTCGAGCTGATGGACGGCCTCGGCATCGACCTGCAGCTCCTCTCGCCCAATCCGCTGACCTTCTTCCACGGCATCGAACCGGACCTGGCACTGCGGTTCTGCCAGGTGCACAACGACGCCATGGCGAAGCTCGTTGCGCGACACCCGGGCAAGCTGCTCGGCGCCGCCGCGCTGCCGATGCAGGACCCGGATGCGGCCGCGCGGGAGCTCGAGCGCGCCGTGCGCGAACTGGGCCTGGTCGCCGCCTACGTCGGCACGGACTACCCGTTCCCCCTGGACGATCCCTGTCTGGACGATCTCTACCGCACGTTCGTCGCGCTCAACGTTCCCCTGTTCCTGCACCCGTCCTCCACCGGCGGCGCCGCCCGAGGCGGGCGCCCCAGGCAACGTACGGGTTAAATCTGAATCAAACAACCAGAACACAAACACACCAAAAA
>VXNE01000369.1:0-13813 GCA_009840715.1 Gammaproteobacteria bacterium | reverse complement strand
TCCTGCCCCCGCCCTCCCCCGGCGCCGCCGGCAAGCCGGGGGACCCGAGACTCCGTCGTTTCAATCTCGACCTCATCGTCGGCTACGCCTACGACGAGTCACTCGCCGTGGCCGCCCTCGTCTACGGCGGAGTGCTGGCACGGCATCCGGACCTCGACATCTGCATCTCCCACGGCGGCGGCGCCCTGCCGTTCCTGATGGGGCGGTACGAAGGCATCGCCAAGTTCCGGGACTGGGCGCCGGAGTCCGTCCGCGAGAAGGGCTTTCGACACGAGGTGCGCAAGCTCTGGTTCGATGCGCACGTGGAAGGAAAGGGTGCGCGCGACCTGCTGATCGAGGCGGTCGGGCGGGACCGGCTGGTCTACGGCACGAATTTCGGCGGCTGGGACACCCCGACCTCCACTTCCGCCTTCGACGCGAGCTTGACTCCGAACGCCGAGAGGCTGCTGCGGCTCGGCGGCTGACCCGGCGGGTGGACGAGGACCGACTCAAGAGCGTCTATGCGCCCGTAGCGCTCCGCGTCCTCGAGGCGTGGCGGCTGGCCCCAGCCAGGGTGGAGTTCGTCCACGTCATGGAGAACGTCACGTTCCGGGCGGAGCGCGGCGGGCAGAAGTACGTGCTCCGCTTTCACCGGCCCGGCTACAACACCCACGCGGAGATGGTCTCGGAACGCATGTGGCTGCGCGCCCTGGCGGCCTCCGGGCTGAGCGTTCCGGAGGGTGTCCCGACACCGGAAGGCCGCGAGTTCGTGGCCGCCGAGGTCGACGGGGAGGAGCGGTTGGTCGGCCTGGCCCGCTGGGTCGAGGGGGAGCCCCTCGACAGGATCCTGGCCAGGACGGACGACCTAGAGCGGATCGAAGCGTACTTCGAGGCGATCGGACGCCTCGCGGCCGGCGTGCACAACGCGTCCTCGAACTGGACACCGCCGCCACAGTTCACCCGGCGCGCCTGGGACGCCGACGGCCTCGTCGGGGAGTCGCCGCTCTGGGGCCGTTTCTGGGAAGTGCCGGATTTCTCCGCCGATGAGTGCCGGACCCTGGCGCGAGCGCGGGCGCACATTCGGGAGCGGCTCCTCGAGTACGGCACCGATGGCCAGACCTACGGGCTCATTCATGCCGACCTGCATCCCGGCAACGTGCTCGTCGACAGGGCGCAGGCACGGCTCATCGACTTCGACGACGCGGGGTTCGGCTGGCACGTGCACGAACTGGCGGTCGCGCTCTTCAACAACCAGACGTCGCCCCATTTCGGGGCCATGCAGGCGGCGCTGGTTCGCGGCTACCGCAGCCGGCGCCAACTTGCCGACGAGGATCTCGAGCTGCTGCCGCTATTCCTGCTGATGCGGAACCTGATGGTGATCGGCTGGATGGAACAGCGCCCGGAACTGCGCGCCCTCTACCGCCGGTTCCGCGACAGCGTGAAGGCGAGCGCCCTGTTACGGATCGAAGCCCTCGGCCCGGGATAGCGTCCGGTCAGTCGTACCAACCCGTCGGCAATTGCGCCATGCGCCCGTAGTCGGGTCCTTGCCCCTCCCACCCATAGGCGTGTTCGGCGGCCAGCAGGCGCTTGAATCGGTCGTCGTTGGCGTGGCGATCCAACACTTCCTGGGGCACCACGCCCTTGTGGCGTTCCTGGGTCACGACGTGATTCCGCGCGAAGTAGACCGCCAGGTTCATCCGAACACCCGGGATCTCGCGTTCGAAGGACCCATGCCAGGTGTGTCCGTGCCACACCACGCAATCGCCGGGCGCCAGGTCAGCGGGGACCGCGGCGGGATTGCATTGCTCACCGATCAGGGACGACTCCGCGAGCGTCGGCTGCCGCGCGTACTTGTGGCTGCCCGGTACCAGGGCCGTCGCGCCCGCTTCGCGGCTGTACGGGGTCAACGCGTAGTTCACGTTGGCGGTCTGGGCGTGGGTGGCGAACGGCTGGGGTCCGAGCGTATCCGCGTGCAGCGTCACCACGCCGGTGGGGCCGGGCGCCTTGAAATGGCAGCCGAGGCTGGACAGCACGCAACTCTCGCCCAGCAGGTACGTGACGATGGCCAGGGGCTTCTCGGCCATCAGGATCTCTTCGAACACCGGGTCTTCGTACAGCATGTAGTGCAGGTAGTCCATGCTCGCGCCCATGGCGCTCTTGAAGTCCGTGTCCGTCTCGATATCGACCGGTTGTCCGGTGTTTTCCTCGACCCGTTTCAACAGCGCGGCCTTGGCGCGCTCGACCTGGTCCTCGGACAGCACGCCCCGAATCGTCGTGTACCCCTGGGTGTCGAGCTCGACCAGGTTGGCGTTCAGGCCAAGTCGGTCGATGGTGGCCAACGTGCGCGCGAGCGCCTGCTTGTCCGGTCCGCCGGTCAACATGTCCGTCAGGTATTGATTTTCGGTCGCTTCGGTCACTTGCTCGGACATGGCATCCCCCGGTTCGCACGAGCGAACTATCACGCCACGCCCCGGCTCGGTTGTCAATCGACCGGAGGGCGTCGAAACCCACCGATCTCCTCCGCCAGCAGGCGCGTGAAATCGATGGTCCGATAGTCCTGGTAAGCGCCGCCAACGGCTTGCAGGCCGATCGGCAGGCCCTGGCGGCACAGTCCGGTGGGAAACACCGTGCTCGGCAGGTAAGGCGCGGTGACGAGACCGGACCAGAACGCCTGCTTCCAGTATTCCTGGGGTTCGCCGTTGACCAGGACGGTGCGCTCCTCGATGGGCACGGTGTGGTCGTGCTCGAATGCGGGCGCGGCCATCTGCGGACAGATCAGGATGTCCCAGTCCCGGAAGAACTCAGCCCAGCGCAGACGCAGCCGGGTACGCCGCGCGTCCGCCCGGAGCCAGTCCGCGTGGCTCAACACCATCGAACGGGCGCTCACCGCGCGATCGGACCTGTCGTCCGGGGCGTAGCGTTCGGCATCGCGCCGGTTCCGCTCGTACTCCTCGGGCGGAACGGAGGCGAACACCACGGAATACGACAGGTTCCGATACGTTTCGTGGCTGTACCGCGGGTCGATGTCGGGACGCGCCACCTCCGACACCGTGGCGCCCGCGTCGCGCAGCACCTGGGCGACCATGCGGACGCGGTCGGCAATCTCGTCGTCGACGGGCGCGATGTCGTCGTTCGGCCAGACGGCAACGCGAAACTCGGAGAGGCGGGTCTTCGTCGGCGCCGGCAGGTCCAGCCGCCAACCGCTGTTCCAGATGGACCGGCCGGCAACGACGCGAAGCGCCAGCGCCAGGTCCTCCGGCGTGCGGGCGAGCGGGCCACACACGACCAGGTCCAGGTCCGGCGTCGGGTGCTTCAGTACAGGTGTATGGCCCCGCTGCGACACGATTCCCCAGGTGGGCTTGTGCCCGTATACGCCGCAGAAGTGGGCGGGGTTGCGGATCGAGCCGGCGATGTCGGAGCCCGCCTCCAGCGGCGCGAAACCGGCCGCGAGCGCGGCGGCCGACCCGCCGGAGGAGCCGCCCGGAGTGCGCGCGAGATCCCAAGGGTTGTTCGTGGTGCCGTAGAGGTCGTTGTAGGTCTGGAAGTCCGCCCCGCCGAGCGGCACGTTGGTCTTCCCGATGATCACCGCACCGGCCGCCCGCAGGGCGACCGTCAGGTCGGAGTCCCAGGTGGGCACGTTGTCGGCGAGTTCCGGATAGCCGAAGGTGGTCGGCAGGCCGGCGCGGTGATATTGCTCCTTGATGGTCATCGGCAGGCCGTGCAACGACCCCACGTCGTGACCCCTGGCGAGTCGCCGGTCACGCTTCCTCGCGTCGTCCCGGGCGCGGTCGAAGTCGCGCACGACGACGGCGTTGATGTCGGCATCCCGCGCTTCGATGCGTGCGATGAAGAGGTCGGTCGCCTCCAGGCTGCTGAGTTGCCCGGTACGAAGCCGCTCACGCAAGCGATACGCGGGCAGGTAGGCGACGTCAGCGTCGGACATGGGACGGCCTCGGGGGCTACTCCCGCGGCAACTGCATCAGCACGCTGTTGATCACGCCGCCGTCGATGGCGATGTTCTGGCCGCTGATGTAGGCCGCCGCGTCCGACGCGAGGAACATGGCGCACTCGGCCACGTCGTCCGCCGAGCCGATCCCGCCGAGCGGCACCGCGTTGCCGCGTAGCTCCCGTATCGCCGGATTCCGGTAGAACGGCTTGCCCATGCCCGCGTCGATGAACCCCGGGGCCATGGCGTTGACCCGGATGCCGTACCGGCCCCACTCGAGCGACATCTGCTGCGTGAGCCCGACGACCCCCGCCTTCGCCGCCGGGTAGGCGCCGCAGAGCGTCGCCGGGTGGATCGCGTTGATCGAGGCGAGGTTGACGATGGCGCCGCCGCCGTTGTCCTTCATCCGGCGGGCGACGATCTGCGAGACGATGAAGACGCTGACTAGATTGACCTGGACGACCTTGCTGAAGTCTTCCACCGCATGGTCGATCAGCGGCCCCGTGCGGAGGATGCCGGCGTTGTTGATCAGGAGCTTCGGAGTCTCGCCGAGGCGTTCCACGGCGTCCTCGACCTGGTCCGGCTCCGTGACGTCTGCCGCGAGCGCGACGCCCCCGATCGGGTCCGCAACCGCCCGGGCTTCTTCCAGGTCAAGGTCGAGCACGCCGACCCGGTAGCCGTGCCGCGCGGCGTGCTCCGCCATGCACGCGCCGAGCCCGTGCGCGGCGTGCTCCGCCATGCACGCGCCGAGCCCGTGCGCGGCGCCGGTGATCAACGCGGTAGGCACGGTGCTACGCCGCCGCTGCCGCCTTCGCCAGCGCGTCGTACTCCATCCAGGAGAGCACCCCCTCGATCGGCGTACCCCGGCCCGTATCGAACGTCAGCGGTCCGTAGACGTTCGCCAGGTAGATCAGGTCGTCGTCACCGAGCCGCTGTGTCGCGTCGTGACGCGCGCCGGCGGGCTCGAAGAACCAGACGCCCGGGCCGTACCCTTCGGGCGGTCCGGCGCGGTAGCCGATGCGCCCGCTGAGCACGAGGAAATCGCTGGCGCCGAGGTGATTGTGGGGGCCGGCCACGCCGTTGTGGCGCACCACGAGCGAGACGACGCCGGTCTCCTCGCTGACCCGGAGGATCTTCAGCGCGATCTCCGGCAGGCCGGGATTGATGACCCACTCCACGGCGCGGGTGTCGACGAAGTGCGGGTGCCGGAACGTCGAGTCGCCGTTCGACGGGGCTCCCCCGCCGACCACGAGCTGGCTGGCGTTGCCAGATGCGATGGCCAGGGGCTCGCCCTGTCCGCCGAACGGGTCGGGCCGTTCCCGCATGCACTCGGCGAGCGTGTTGGGCACCAGCGCAATGCCCTGCTCGTCCGCCAGGCGGCCCAAATCGGCGCTCGTCAACACCGAACGCACGGAACCGTCGGGACCCAGGAAGGCCAGCGCGCTGTAGAAGTTGGCCAGGAACTCGGAGTCGCCCGGGGCCGCCATCGACGCGATGTGGGTATTCGCGGGGACGTAACCCCAGGTGCCCGGCCCCAGCTTGCTCGTCGCACCGCCTTCCTCGTAGCGGATCTCGCCCGACAGGACGAACAGGTCCATCCCGCCAAGGCAACTCGACATCGGCAGGTGCGCGCCGGCCTCGATCTTGAGGACGGCGCTCCACATACCGCTCTCCCCGCTCGCGCGCAGGGGCTTCAGGTGTACTCCCGCCGCGCCGGGAACCGCCATCCAGGGCAGCACGTTCGTATCGACACCCCCCTCGATGCCGGTAGGATCGAATTCCGGGTTGAATCCTTCGGCCATCTCTCGTCTACCCTGTTGTCATGCCCGTCGATCACCGGAATCGTTGCACATCCCTGTAGTACGCTTCAAACGCCAGGTTCGAACCATGCAAGGGGACATGAGCGGGAACGACGACGCGACCGAACTCGCCCGACGCGCGCTCGCCCACTTCCAGAACCGGACGACCGACCGCGCTCCCGGGCAGATGCGATTGCCCGCCGCCGCCTATGCCGACCCGGAGCGTTACGCCCGCGAGGTGCAACGGGTCTTCCGGGAACTGCCAATCGCCATCGCCCTGTCCCTCGAGCTGCCCGAACCGGGCTCGTACAAGGCCGAGACCCTGATGGGCATCCCGCTCCTCGTGACGCGGGACGAGAGCGGGACCGCGCACGCGTTCCTCAACGTCTGCCGTCACCGGGGCGCGATCGTCTGTCCGGCGGGAAGCGGCCGGCGGAAGCGGTTCGCGTGTCCGTACCATGCCTGGACCTACGATCTCGAGGGGAAGCTGGTCGGGGTCTATGCGGCCGAGTCCTTCGGCGAGGTCGACCGGGAAACGCGGCCCCTGACCGAACTGCACTGCGCCGAACGCGCCGGGGTAATCTTCGCCTGCCTGACGCCCGGCATCGCGTTCGACATCGACGCCTGGCTCGGCGACTTCAAGGCGAAGCTAGACTCCCTCGCACTCGACGACTGGGTCGTCTACGAGCAGCGGGAGCTGGACGGACCTGGCTGGAAGGCGACGCTCGACGGGTACCTCGAGGTCTATCACCATGACTCGGTGCACCGGTCAACGGTCGGCCAGTACACGATCGGCAACCTGCTGGTGCACGACGTCTACGGCCCCCACCAGCGCCTGACGTTCGGCCGCCGCAACTTGCCGGAACTGGAGACGCTCCCCGAGTCCGAGTGGCGCCCGGACGACTACATCCGCATCATCCACTCCGTGTTCCCGAACCTCTCCATCTCCGGGATCGTGGGCGGGCACTGCCTGGTGAGCCAGATCTTCCCCGGGCCGACCCACGAAACCACGGTCACGCGCCAGACCGTGCTCTGTTCCACCGCCGAACAGACCCCCGAGTGGCAGGACGCCGCGCGCACCTTCAGCGAGATGACCCTGCAGGCCGTGCGCGACGAGGACTATGCCGTGGTCGCGACGATCCAGGCGGCGCTGCCCGCCAACGCCAACGAGGAATTCCTCATCGGGCGCAACGAGCCAGGCGTGCAGCACTATCACCGTACCGTCGACCGCGTAATGAACGGCGACGTCTCAGCTTTGCGAGGAGCCCCATGACGGACATCGCTTCCCTGGAACGCCGCATCGACCGGATCGAGTCCCGTTTCGCCATCCAGGAACTGGTCACCGCGTACTGCGAAGCCTGCGACGAGCACGACATGCCGCGGCTGGCGGGGCTGTTCACGGAAGACGCCGTCTTCGATTCGCCGAGCGGCGTCTTGCGCGCCGTGGGTCGGGACGCCATCGCCGAGATGTTCGTCGGGGCGTTCCGCGTCCGCGGTCCCGGGTATCACTGGACGCACGACCTGACGGTGGGTTTCGACGACTCGGACCCGGACCGCGCCACCGGGCTCGTCGCGAGCCACGCGGAGACCTTCGTCAACGGCGTCGCCAGCCTGGCGGCCATGAAGTACGACGACGAGTTCCAGCGCGTCGGTGGCCGATGGCTCTTTTCGAAGCGTGTTATTCGATTCCTGTACTACGTGCCCGCCGAGCGCTATCTCGAGGCTCTGAAGAACAAGGAACGGCTGTGCTTCGAGGGTGCCTGGTTCGAGGCGGACTACCCGGAAGACCTCCCGGCCTGGAAGGCGTTCGAACGGGAATACAAGGCTGGCGAACCGAACCTGAACACATAGCAAGGAGTTCCCCATGCAACTCGACTTCACCGACAAGCGCATCCTCGTCACCGGCGGCACCCGCGGCATCGGCCGGGCGATCGTCGAAGCCTTCCTCGAGGCCGGCGCGCGCGTCGCGGTCAATGGCAGCACCGAGGAAACCACGGGGAAGGCGGTGGCGGAACTCGACGGTGGCGACCGTGTCGTGGCAGCCCCTGGCTCCGTCGGGCCCGAAGCGGCCTGCAAGTCGATCGTCGACGCCGCCGTCGGCGGGCTCGGCGGGCTCGACGTGCTCGTCAACAACGCCGGCGTCGGGGGCGGCGCGCCCGTGGAGAAGACCGAGGAGGCGGACTGGGACCGGGTCGTCGACATCAATCTCAAGGGCGTCTTCTTCACGACCAAGCACGCGGTCCCGCATCTGCGAGAGTCGCGCGGCAACATCATCAACGTCTCTTCGGCGCTGGGGCTGGTCGGTAGCCCGTACGGCTCGCCCTACTCGGCGTCGAAGGCCGGCGTCATCAGCCTGACCCGCTCCCACGCGCTCGAGTTCGGCCGGGCGAAGATTCGCGTCAACGCGGTCGTTCCGGGCGGCGTCGACACGGACATGCTGCGGCGCCTGGCGCTCAGCTTCGCCGACACCGTGGAGGCGGGCTACGAGATTCTCGCGAAGGACGCCAAGGCGCAGCGGCGCATCGCCGATCCCAGCGAGATCGCCGGGCCGGTCCTGTACCTGGCATCGGATCTCGCGAGTTTCGTCACCGGCGCCACCCACGTCGTGGACGGCGGCGAAGTCATCGACTGATCCCGGACTGTAGGGGACGCCCTCGTGGCGTCCCGTCTCAAAATCGCGCACGAAACCACCACGGACCATGTAGGGGACGCCCTCGTGGCGTCCCGCTTCGAAATCGTGCACGAAACCACCGCGGGCGGGGACGAGCCCCGCCCCTACACACCGGTCACGTTCTGTCCGGACCGGAGCGTCCCTGGACGAAGTCGTAGTCCAGGATCCGGTCGCTGTGCGTGCTGACGCGCCAGCCGGGCGGATCCCCGCGTTCCGGTTCGATCGGCCCGAGGGGCATGCGCCGGCCTCCGACCATCACTTCCCGAATCCGTGACTGGTCGGCCAGGACGGTCACGTCCTCGGACGGGTCCCCGTCGACGATCACGAGGTCCGCGAGACGTCCCGCCTCGACGGCCCCGGTCTCGCCGTCGAGCCGCAACGCCCGGGCGCACGCGCTCGTGCCGGCGCGGATCGCCTCCAGCGGCGTGAAGTCGAGGTCCCGGACGAATATCTCGAGTTCCCGGTAATGCCAGTCCCCGTAGGGCGTCAGCGAGAAGCCGCTCTCCGTCCCGCAGAGCAGAGGTACACCTTCGGCGAAAGCGCGCTTCAGCATCGCCGCGCTGTCCTCGATCTCGCGCTTGAAGATGTCCCGCAGGCCCGGCGACGAGTTGACCGCCCCACCATGGTCCGCCAGGTTTGCCTGGAAGGTGAACGTGGGAACGATGGGCGAACGCGCCTCGACCACCGCTTCCAGCGCCTCCTCGTCCATGTACGTGGCGTGCAGGATCAGGTCGAAGCCGGCGCGGGCCGTGTCGCGAATGCTCGTCGCGCCCCGGCAATGACCGACGACCGGGGTGTCGAGTTCATGGGCCGTGTCCGAGACGAGGCGCAGTTCGTCGAAGTTCCACACCTGCAGTTCGCCCGTGACCTGCTGGCGCGGCGTGAGACCAGTGACGTGCACCTTGATCCAGTCGACGCCGTTCTTGATCTGCCGACGCACCTCCGCGACGATCTCCTCCGGACCGCGCACGACCTTGCCGTATCCCCGCCGGCCCTCGTCCGGCAGCAGCCGGCCGGCTGTACCTCCCACCGACGTGAGCAGAGCGTTGCCCCCCACCGCCATGCGCGGGCCGTGGACGATGCCGGCCTCCACAGCGTCGCGCAGGTCGATGCTGGTCTCGTAGAGGCTGTCCGGGTCCAGGATGCCGGTGACGCCCGCGCGGTAGACCTTCTGCAGGTTGCGCGCCGCGATGATCGCCGCGAGCCCTTCCCGCCGGTGGAAGAACAGTTCGTCGTTGGAACTCGGCTCGTCGAAGCTGATGTGGCAGTGGGCGTCGATCAGGCCCGGCATCACGGTCATGCCGGTGGCGTCGATGCGGTCGACTGCGTGGCACTCCGTCGTTGCGGCCTGCCCGACCCCGACGATCCGCTCCCCGGCGATGACGACATCGCCAGTCTGGGGTGGGGCGCCGAGTCCGTCGACGATCCGCCCGCCCTCGATGATGAGCGTGGGCCGTTCCGTGATCATCAACTCCGAAGCATGGAAGCCGCGGCCGGGCGGGACTACGCCGCCAGTTCCGCGCGCGCCTCCTCCTCGATGCGCGTGCCCTTGAAGAAGTCGGAGTTCGGCCCCGCGTACAACTGCACCGAATGCGAGAACGCGAAGTTGCGGAAGTCCGCCTCGTCGATCAGCTCGTACTCGAGCTGCTCGTACGCTTCCGCGGCCGCATGCCCCATGTCCGTCACGTCCCAGTGCCCGAGATCGAAACTCATGATCGCCCGGACCTGCTCGCCGAACGGGTTGGCCTTGCGGTTGAACGCGAAGCATGCGTGCGGGTCGTCGGACTCGCATCCGAAGTAGAAGTTCGGGATGAATCGGCCGGGGATGTCTTCCGCCCGGGAGACCCCCATCGCGCCGAAATCATCCCGCACGTCCAGGGGCACGTCCTGGCCAGTCAACCCGAATGTGCTCTGCAACTGCTCGATCTTCGCCCGGGTGTTCTCGTCGCCGTAACGCTCGAACAGGCCCTTGGCCTGCTCCAGGTCGAGGTTGGCGGGATTCAGGTTCTCGAGGGATTGCAGGTTGCGTTTCTTCCATCTTCCGACGATGTCGGCGTAGAGGCGTGTTCCACTGACCACCCCGCCCTCCAGCAGGGCGACGCGCAGGTCGGGGAAGCGGTACGTCACGCCCCCCATCAGGAGGCTCTTGGCGAGGACCTCGCCCGCCGCGGCAAAGTGCCCCATGTGGTTGTGCATGTAGTTCGAAACGGAACTGCGTTCGTGCAGCCCCATGCCGCCCGAGTGCGCGGCCACCGGGAATCCCAGCTCCACGCACCGCGCCCAGAATGGGTCGTAGTCGTGTTCGCTGTCGACGGACAGGTTGTCGAGCCAGAACACCTCGTTCGCGAGCTCCGGATACTCCCGCGCCACCCGCGGCACCGGCCGCCGGACGTAGGACGGGATCATCGCCACCTTCAGCCCCAGCGCGTGGGCGTGCTCCAGTTCGCGGATGCCCTCTTCCGGGGTGTGCAGCGGCACCACCGCCGCGACCGTCATCCGGTCGCCGTACTCCGCGTAAGCCGCGGCCGCGTACTCGTTGTACGCATGGCAGATCAGTTGGCGGAACGCGTCGTCCGCGATGCCGTGGAATAAGAGGCCGGTGGTCGGGTAGAGGACCGCGTAGTCGAGCCCGAAGTCGTCCATGCGCTCGTGGTAGAGCTTCGGCAACATGGCGGTGCAACGGTCCAGCGTGTTCTTCGTCGGCAACGCCCACCAGGGTCCGCGGATCGCGCGACTGTCCCTGCGCTCCTCCCAGTTCATCTGGTACCAGCCCGGGCCCGTGCGTCCGTTGCGCATGTGGGTGGCGAAATCGGTGACCGCGTCCTCGCCGCCGGCCGCCTTGATGTAGTCCATCAGCACCGGGGTGTACTCGATGATGTGCGAGTCCCCGTCGATCAGCGGATGGTCGAGCTTCGCGCGGATCTGCGCAGAGGTAGTCGTCATTCCCCGTCTCCGTCGTTCAATGCCCCTCGTCGCCCGAGTGTACTACGCCGCTACCCGGGTGCCTCCGGCAGCGCATCGTCGGGGTCGGGAGACGCCCCGCCGTCCCGGCGCAGGATGCGCAGGGCCGCCTCGACGTCCGCCTCGTCGCTCCGGGCCGCGAAGAACTCCGCCGTCTTCATGGCCGAGACCATCTCGGCCACCGCCCAGGCGCGGAACGGGTTGATGGTAGTCCCCTCCGCCCCGGCTGATCTCGGCGACGGCCGCCTTCAGGGAGGCGGGTAGCCTCAGCGGGTAGGTACTCGTCTGCTTCATGGTCATGGTCGAGTTCTTACGCCACCGCGTCGAGTCCGTTCTTCGCGACAAGCGTGAGCAGCTTCAGGGACGCACCGCGGGGCCGCTTCTCGCCGCGTTCCCACTGGCTCACCAAGCCGGTGGTGACGTTGAGGTAACGCGCGAACACTGCCTGGCTCGCATTCTCGCGCAATCGGATCTCCCGTATCTGCTCCGGAGCAATGTCCTCCACCGGCGTCAGGCACATCTCGTCGAAGACCCTCATGGTGCGCTTCGCCATGACGCCTGCTTCTGTCATGCCTAGCGCAGCCTCGTGGACCGCCGCCAACGCCTCGCTCGTGTACCGCTTACTCATCGCAGATCCCGAACCTTTCGCATGCGATCCATGACGATCAAAGTGTAGCACTAAGTGCCAGAGGTCGAGCGTGTTTCCAGGTCGGACGGCAAGGCGGGGCAGCCTCTTCAGAGCGTTCGGCGAGATCGGCTGCGTCCTGCCGACGCGCGTCCTGCCGACCGTTGACTCTACCGGTGCGCCCAAGTAGCGTCGTGGCGCACGCACTCGAAGCGGGGGAGGAGCGATGCGAAGACGATCCCTCACGATGGTGGCAGGCTTGGCCGTTTTGCTGGCCTGCACCGTCGCCAGCGCCGAAGTACCGCGCATGGACGACGGCAAGCCCGACTTCTCGGGAACCTACGACATCACCACCCTCACGCCCTGGCAGCGCAACCCGGACCTCGGCGAACGGACGCACTTCACCCAGGAGGAAGTCGACGAGATCAAGAACGCCTCGTACGGCCGCGTGCAGCAGGCGGCCGCGCCCCTCGATCCTGACCGCGCCGCCCTCGAGGCGCCCACCGGCGATGCGCGGGACCGCGGGGTCGACCGCTCCGGCGACTTCACGCCCGGCAGCTACGACTTCCACTGGTTCGACTGCGGCGGAAAGCAGTGCGATCTCTACCAGATCGACGGCCAGTACCCCTCCTCGGTGATCGTGGACCCGCCTAACGGCCGGATCCCGGAGGTGTCCGAGGCAGGCAAGGCGCGGCGGGCGACGCTGCTGCCCTATTACAAGGCCAAGTACCCCGGCGAAGCCTGGTGGCTCGAGGACGGGAGCGATCCCTACGACAACCCGGAAGCGCAGTCCGTGGGCGACCGCTGCCTGTACATGGGGCTGACCGTCCCGTCGCAGCCGGTGGTCTACAACAACACCAAGACGATCGTGCAGAACGACGACCAGGTGCTCATCGTTACGGAATGGATGCACTGGCCCCGGATCGTGCGGCTGAACTCCGAGCACCTGCCGGAAGACATGCGTTCCTTCGGCGGCGACGCCATCGGCTGGTGGGAAGGCGACACCCTGGTCGTCGAGACCACCAACTTCATCGACTTCAACGCACCGCACCCGCCGCGCGAAGGGCTCAAGGTGATCGAGCGTTTCAGCCCGATCGACGGCGACAGCCTCCGCTACGCCTTCACGGTCCACGACCCGGACTACGTGGCGCCGTACTCGGGCGAGTTCCCGTGGCACAGGAGCGACTACCCCATGTACGAGTACGCATGCCACGAAGGCAACTACTCGCTCGCGAACACCCTGAGCGGCGCCCGGGCCCTGGAGCGCAAGTGGGTCGCGAAGCACGGGTCCCCCGAAGCCGGCGAGGAGTGAGGGCGGCATGAGGAAGAGCACCCCGGCACTCGTCCTCCTGGTGTGTCTCGGCTGCGCACCGGTGGAGGAACCCGGAGCGTGGCAGGCGCCGCGCGGACCCGGCGGCGTCAATCCCGATCTCAACGGCGTCTGGCAGGCCATGAACGAGGCCAACTGGGACATCGAGCGTCACATGGCCCGCGCCTCGGTGCAGTTGCGTGACGGTCCGATGGGACCGGTGCCAAGCATCCCGACGCTGTACATGGGGGCGACCGCCGCGGTCCCGCCGAGCCTCGGCGTGGTGGTGGGCGGCACGCTGCCCTACAGGCCCGAAGCGCTCGCGACACGCGACGCGAACCGGGCGAACTGGAGCGAACTGGACCCGGAAGTGAAGTGCTTTCTGCCGGGCATCCCACGCGCCAACTACCTGCCGCAGCCGTTCCAGATCTTCCAAAGCCCCAACCACATCGAGTTCGTCTACCAGTTCGCGAGCGCGACCCGGAACATCATGATGGAGGACCCGGGGCCCGCGCCGGCGGAC
>VXNE01000339.1:3179-20380 GCA_009840715.1 Gammaproteobacteria bacterium | reverse complement strand
GAACATCGCCCATTTCAATCGCGCCCTCGTGCTCGACGACACCGGTCCGGCCTGGCCAAACGTGAGGACCCGGCCGCGAGAATCGACGTGGCGGCGACCTGGTCCACGCCTCGCGGGGAGTTTGAAATGGGCGATGTTCGTTGCGGAGGGATGCCCGCCGCCGAAGCCTCGCCTCGCGAATGATAAGGGCGATGTTTGGGCTGAGGTTGCCCCCCTGTTGCCGGGGACGGCGCAGGCGGCGGATCGACGCTCTCCCGCAAGATCCCGTTGCCCGAATCGAGGTTGGCGGACCGCGCGCCGCCCGCCGGTTTCAAACGCGGGCGGCGCGCACCGGGCGTCGTCGGCCGGTCCCGAACCGGGCGATGTCGGTCAATTCACGGGGCTCACGCCCCAAAAGTCATCTGTCCACTAAAGCGGGGCAGGTCCAAACCTGCCCTCCCGGATGATTGGGGCGATGTTCTGCTGCGGCGATGTCGTTCGCCAGCGTGGCCGCCCAGGCGACACCAATGGGGTCGCCCTACACCTGGGTGAGGCGCCGGTATGCCTTCTGCAGCGCCGTCGGTAGCTCCTCCGTCTCCTCGATCACCATGTAGCGCGCATCGGGGCACATGCGCCGCAAGTAGTCGTGGCCGGAGCGGTCCACGGTGATGCAGAACGTGTAGACGCCGGCTCGCTCCGCCTCTTCGAGGGCCTTGGCGGTGTCGCGGAGGCCGTACTCGTGGTCCCCGCGCGTCGGCCCGTAGTCGCAGTCCTGCGGGAAGCCGTCGCTCACGATCATCAGCACCTTGAGGGTGGCCCCGCTTGCCTCGAGCTTCGCCGTCGCGTGGCGGATGGCGGGGCCCATGCGGGTGCTGCGTTTCGGTTTCATGGCGGCGATCGCGTCCAGGGCCCTGCGGTCGAGGGGCTGGTCGAACTCCTTGGCGACGTAGAACTCGACGCAGTCGCGGCCGTACCCAGAGAACCCGTACACCGAGTAGCGGTCGCCGATGCCCTCGAGGGCGGTGGCGAGGAGCGCGACGGCTTCCTTCTGGATGTCGATGATGCGACGGCGCTCCGGCCCGCCCGGCGGGTGGTCGAGGGCGGCGTAGGGATCGTCATCGTCGTCGAACCACGGGTCGCGGAGGTTCTGCGCGGGGGTTGCGCCGGCCTCGGATGACCGCTCCGCCGCCGGTGCCTTCTCCACGACGGGGTCGTCGGTCGAGGCGGAGAGATCCACCAGGAACGCCGCGCCGACATCCCGGCGCAGCCGGTCCCTGCGGCTGTAGACGCGGTCGTCTGCGGACACCCCGGCGCGCAGGTCGGAACGCACGTCGACGATGGTGTTCAGGTCGAGTTCGTCGCCGTCCACGACCTTCGCGACGCGCTGGTAGCCGGCCGGCCGGATCTGTTCGAAACGCCGGCGCACGGCGTGGGCGTGGGGTCGGACGGCCTCGATGAGCCGCGCGCTCTCGGCGTCGTCGTCCGGCGCGAGCGCCTCCTCTACGAGGCGGCACCAGCCGCGCCGGTAGCCGTGCGCGTGATAGTCCCACTCGTCGTAGCGGAAACTCTGCGCCGCGTCGTGCGCGTCGCCGAGGCGATGGCGGAGGGCGGAGCGTTCCATGTCGATGCGTCGCTGCAACTGGTCGCGCTCGCGCACCAGGTCCCGGCCGATGTCGCGGATCTCGCCGTCCGCCTGGCCGTCCCCGACCTGGACTTCGCCGGCTTCCGCCGCCAGTTCGAAGGCGGTGATGCGCGCAGCGGCGCGGTCGAGTTCCTCCTCCCAGTCGGTGAGCCGCGCCTCGCGCTGCAGCCATTCCATCTGGGCCGGGAACTCCCGGCTCGGGTAGGGGGACGCTTCCGGCGAGAGTGCCTCGTAGCAGGCGACGGTGGCCTCGGCCGTGGTGTACACGTCGGCGTGCGGAGCCCGGACCTCATCCAGCACCGGCGCGAGGTAGTTGGGGGGCGGGGGGACGTGGGGCGCCAGTGCGCGGTGGTACTTCCGGGCGCCGGGGTAAGTGGACAGCGCCCGGGCCTCCACGCGGGCGAGTTCGAGGATCTGGAACAGCCGGCGGGCGAGCGCCGGCGCCTCGAAATGGTTGAAGAAGACCGTCAGGTCGGACTCGCGATGCGACTCGGGCCGTTCGCGCGCGGCGAGCTCGGCGATCCGCTCCCGGGCCTCGTCGATGTCGAACTCGAACGTGCCGAACTCGTGGAATCCAAGCTGCACCAACACGCGCAGCCGGAACATGGCCGCGTTCGTCTCGTCGTCCTCGAACAGCTCGATCGACTCGGGGAGGTAGACGCTGGTGCGATCGGCGACTTCTTCTTCCCCGATCTTGAGGTGGCAGTAGTGCCCGGCGATGCCTTCGGCGAACAGCGCGAGCGGCCGCTCGATGTCTACGAGTTGCGTCATGGACGGGCCGCCAGCCCGAAGGGATACGGGACCGTGATGATCGCGGACGGCGCCGGTGCTGTCGAGGTCGCGGTGCTCGCCGCTTGCGGCTCAGGCCGCGAAGTCCGCCTTCCTTGGCCCCACGTGGCTGGCAACCTGGTCGAGCGCGGCCCCGTCGAGGCCGTAGAAGTCCACCGCGTTGCCCCCGAGCATGGCCGCGATGTCGCCCTCGGGCAACCCGCGGAAGGTCTCCCGCATCCGGGCGGCCGTGTCCGGCCAGGTCCCCTCGGGGTGCGGGTAGTCGGTCCCCCACATGATCTGGTCCATGCCCATCTGGTGCCGTATCTCGGCGTCGTCGCGGGGCATGCACGAGGCACCGACCGCGCAGTTGCGGCGGAAGTAGTCCGCCGGGGACATTGACAGGTGGCTGCGGAAGTCGCCGAGCTTGGCGCTGAACTGGGTGTCTTCGTAATGATGGTCGAGCATGCGCAGCAGCGGCGGCAGGAGCCAGCCCTGGCCGGTCTCCGTCACGCTCGCCCGGAGCTTCGGGAACCGCTCGAAGACGCCGCCCCACAACATGAAGATCAGCGACCGGTACGTCCAGAAGAACACCTCCGAGATGTAGACGCCGACCGCACCCGGGTACCGTTGCGGGTCCGTTTCCGGGAAGCCCTGGCCGAAGAAGTCCTCGAACGGCCCGGGGCCCGAATGGAAGCAGACGACCACGCCGAGGTCCTCGCAGGCTTCCCAGAACGGGTCGTAGCAGGGGTTGTGGTACGCCTCGAAGCCGGTCGTGATCGCGGGGATCAGCATGCCGCCCAGGCCGTTCTCGGCGCCGAAACGGGCCTCGGCGACGGCGCGGTCGACGTCCCACAGGAGCGGGCAGACTGCGACACCGAAACGGCGCACCGGGTCGAGGGCGCAGAACTCGGCCAGCCAGCGGTTGTGCGCGCGGGCCCCGGCCCACTGGAGATCGGGCACGATGTTTCGGGTCGGCAGCGCGAGTCCCGCTCCGAACGGCGGGGCGTTCTGCTCGGTCACGCCGTCGGGGAAGACGATCTCGCCGGCGACGCCGTCGGCGTCGAGGACTTCCTTGCGGCGCTCGTGGTCCCATGCGCCTGTCAGCGCCTCTTCCACGCCGGCTCGCCACTGCGCGTTGATGTCGGCCAGCAGGAAGACTTTTTCGGCCTCGTCGGTCATGCGCTTCTGGATCGGCAGCACCTGGTCGAATGGCTCCCGGTACTCGGGGTCGAGGTAGGAGCGGTACTGCTCGGGAGGCAGTCCCGCGTGGCAGTCGGAAGAGACGACGGTGAAACGGTCCATGGCTGGCTCCTGCGCTACCCGATGGAAGGGATGGGCGGATCGGTGCGGTCGAGGATGGAGTCCATGCGCGCCCGGACCTGTGCTTCCGCGTCCGGGTTCAGCGGGAGGATCCAGAAGCGTCCCTCGCGGATGCCGTCGAGGGCCGTGCGCGCCACCTCGTCCGGGTGGGTGGTCTCGAGCTGCATCCCGAACGCCTCCAGCATCCGGCGCAGGTCGTCGGAGGAGCGGATTCCGGTGTCGGGGGCGTCCGCGGGCTTGGCGAACCGATCCGGCCGCACTCTTCCGGAGTTGAAGATGCCGGTCTCGACGACATGCGGCCCGGGAAACAGGGCGTGCACGCGCACCGGGCTCTGCGCGCGCACGGTCTGGTGGTACAGCGCTTCGGCAACCGCCTGCACCGCGGCCTTGGTGGCGGAGTAGATGGGTTGGTCGGGAAAGACCAGGAAGGCGCCGTTCGCCGAACCGGTGACGACGAAGTGCGCCTCGCTGCCCTGGTCCACCAGCCGGGGCATGAAGGCGTTGATCGTGTGCACCACGCCCCAGAAGTTCACTTCGAAACACCACTTCCAGTCGCTGTCCGCATAGCCCCAAAGCGGTCCCGCCTCGCCGGCGCCGATTCCCGCGTTCGCGAACACGAGGTGCGCGCCGCCGAGTTCGTCGAAGGCGAGGGCGGCCAGGGCCTCGAGGCTCGCCGGGTCGGTGACGTCGCACTCCCGCGCCTCCGCCCGCGCACCTCGTGCTTGCAGGGCGTCCCGTGTCTGCGCGAGGGCGTCGGCGTCCACGTCCGCGATGAGTACCCGCGCGCCCGCCTCGGAGAGGGCGAAAGCCAGGGACCGTCCGACGCCGCTCGCGCCGCCGGTGATGACGGCCAGGCGGTCCGCGAAGTCCTGCATGTCTAGCTCCGCACCATCGGCGGTCCACCAAACTCGCCGAGATAGCGCGAGCCGCCGAGCGTGTCCGCGAACGGCCAGAACGCCTCCGGATCGAGCGCATCCCCGAGCGTGATCTCCCGGGCGAGGAACTCCGGCCACCAGAGACGCGCGCTGACCGGTCCCCGCACCGGCAGCGCCGTGGCGAGCGGATCCCACGGGCTGTCGCGCAGGGTGAGTTCACCATCCAGCGATTGCTGAAACGCGGTGCGGTAGCGCGCGTACACGCGGACGACGCGCGGCGGGTAGTCGTACTCGTGTGGCTGCATGGTGACCGACCGCGCGCACTTCACCCACCACTCGTTCACTTCGGTGATCTCGCCGGGCTCGTCTTCGCCCGCCACGGTCCCCCGGTACTCGAAGAAGGTATGCCCCTTGTGCGTCACGGCGGCCTCGACGAGGTTGCCGAGCCGGAAGTAGCGCACGTCGGCCAGGAACTTCGGTTGCCCCCAGAGCTCGCGGCTGATGAAGACCGCCTGCTCCTGGTCGATCGCGTAAGCGAGCGAGTACTCGCCCTCGATGCCGTCGTGTGCGGCCGTCACGTTCGTCACGAGGCCGAGCTCCGGTTCCGCCCCGACGGGGAAGTGGTACACGGTCAGGCGCACTTCCGCCGTGCTGGCCGGCACGATGCCTGGCGGCAGCAGCGCCGCGATGTACTCCGGATCGGTCGGGTAGGCGATCTTCAGCATTGGCCAGTTGAGGCTGTCGCCGGGGATGCCTTGCGGTGCGCCGTCGGTCATGTCCTCCCCCTGCGGAGGGATCGGGATGGCCTATTGGCGGAATAGGATACGAGTATTCGTTCCTATAGAACAGTCAAAACAGAACAATAGTGAATACTTTGTTCCGTTTCGGTCGGCGGCCAGCGCCGGTGTCCGGAATCCCCGGCTACGGCCAGATAACGTCGACGATGTCCGCGACCGCCTTCTGGACGTTGGCGTCGTCTGACACGGTCTGGACGATCGCGATGTCGCATGCGCGGCGAGCCTCGATGCCGCGCCGCATCAATTCGCCGGCGTAGATGAGCAGGCGGGTGCTAACCCCCTCCTCGAAGCCGTGCTCGCGGAGGTGCCGTACCTTGACGCCGATGGCCGCCAGGCGATCCGCGGCTTCCTCGTCCACGCCGGACTCGTGGGCGATGATCGTGGCCTCCACGTCGCTCGTCGGGTAGTCGAAGTCGAGGCTCACGAAGCGCTGCCGCGTGCTCGTCTTCAGGTCCTTCAGGATGCTCTGGTAGCCGGGGTTGTAGGAGATGACCAGCAGGAAATCGGGGTGGGCGGTGAGCAGTTCCCCGGTCTTGTCGATGGGGAGGACGCGGCGATGGTCCGTGAGCGAGTGGATCAGCACCGTGGTGTCCTTGCGCGCCTCGACGATCTCGTCGAGGTAGCAGATCGCGCCCTGGCGGACGGCGTGGGTCAGGGGACCGTCCTGCCAGACGGTCTCGTCGCCGCGCAGCAGGAAGCGGCCCACGAGGTCCGTCGCCGTGAGGTCCTCGTGGCAGGATACGGTGACCAGGGGATGCGGGCGGTCCTCCCGCGGCGGAGCCTCGACCGCCTCGAACAGCCGCCAGGTCATGTGCTCGATGAAGCGGGTCTTGCCGCAGCCGGTCGGGCCCTTCAGGAGGACCGGCAGGCGGCTTTGCCAGGCCGCCTCGAAAACCGCGATCTCGTCGGCGAGCGGCAGGTAGTACGGCGCGCTCACCCGGGATAGAACGCGTCGCGTCCCTCCCGGTAGTTGAAGAACGTCTGCGCCGGGTTCCGGTTCACCAAGTTGCGCTTGAACATCGGGTGCCAGAGGCTGCGCACCTCGTGTTCGAGCTCGGTGATCGTGTCGCCCGTGTCCGGATCGACCACGGCCTGGAAGCGGTACTGGTGCTGGTCCGACTCCTCCGTCACGAGTTCGTGCTCCGCGAGGTAGGCGTGGGGCGCGCCGAAGTCCGCGACATAGATGGCGATGTGGTGCCCGTCGTACCCCGGAATCTCGTCCTCGGTTTCCTTGTAGACGAGACGCTGGTCGAAGCCCATCGAGACCTCCGCGCGGCGCCCGGCGTTGTCGTCGAGAACGGCGACGGGGGCCGAGAAGACCCGCTCGTAGAACCGGGCGATGCCGGCGGCCGTGCCGGCGGGAATCGGCGTCTCCGCGTAGGGAATGCCGAGATAGCGCCCGGGAAAGCGCTCCGGGCCGTAGACGCGGATATCGTTGCCCCAGGGGCAGGTGACCGCGATGTGGTCGTCGCGCTCCTCCCAGGCGAAGTCGGTGTCCGCGAGGGGCTTCGCCACGAACTGCAGCCGCCGCTTGAGGTCCTCGAGGCTCGGCACCACGACGCCGATGTGCCCCCGCCAGCGCTGGGCCGTGCTCTTCGGCAGGTGGAACTGCTGCTCGCCGGTGTTGACCCACATGTTGAAGGTGCCGAAGTCGATGTACGGGTCGCGGGTGAAGCCGAGCCCTGTCACGTAGAAGAGCGCGGCGACCTGCTGGTCCGGCACGGTCAGGTTGATGTGCTCCATGTTGAGCACGTTGCCGATGTTCTCTTCGTTACGGTCGAACTGTCTTGCTTCAGCCATCCCCGGACCCTCTTGCCCGCAGGTGCGCGGCCGCGTGCCGCATCGACGCCCTGCGTGTGACGGGATTATAGTCGGCGCAGGGGAGGACACCATGACCGACGGCCCGGGAGCGGACACCGAGCACCTGCTCGACGCGATCACGGCATTGCTGCCACCGATTCTGAACGGGATGGAAGCGCTGGCGCACGTCAGCCGCCACCTGCACCCGCCGAACCTGGCGCTGCTCGCGGCCAAGGTGGCGGGGACCGACCAGCCCATACGGGACGCGCTGCCGGCCTTCCGGGAAGCGGACTGGCCGGAGCACCTCAAGGACTTCAGCAAGCAGGTCGAGAAAACCGCCGAGCATGTCTGCGACGCCTTCGAAGGCATCGCGGAGGCGGCCCGAAGCCCCGATGGGCCGATGCGCGCGTACCGGGCCATGCGCGGGGCGACGCGCGCCACGGAGTCGCTCTACGTCATCGCGGGTGCGCTGCCTCCGGTGAGCCGGTTCTTCCTCGAGCCCGGCTGCCGGGACGACCAGGCGCTGCTCGAGAAGCTCGCGAAGGCGGACGCCCGGCGGGACAACGTGGGCGTCATGCACGCCTCGAACGGCCGTGGCGAGCGCGGCGGGTTCTCGATGTACGTGCCGGAGTACTACGACGGCGAGGAGCCGTGGCCCCTGGTGATGGCCCTGCACGGCGGCAGCGGTCACGGGGCGGACTTCCTCTGGACGTGGGTGCGGGAGGCGCGCAGCCGCGGGGTCATCCTGGTCAGCCCGACCGCGCGTGGCCGCACCTGGTCGCTGATGGGGCCGGACATGGACAGCGCCAACCTCGACACGATCGTCGAACAGGTCTGCCAACGCTGGAACGTCGACCGCGACCGGCTGCTGTTGACCGGCATGAGCGACGGCGGGACCTTCGCCTACGTGAGCGGGCTGCGTGCCGACTCTCCGTTCACGCACCTGGCCCCGAGCTCCGCGAGCTTCCACCCGATGCTGCTCGATGGCAGCTCCGCCGAGCGCCTGAAAGGGCTCCAGGTCTATCTCATCCACGGCGTCCTCGACTGGATGTTCCCGGTGGAGATCGCGCGGACGGCGAACGCGGCGCTGACGACCGCCGGAGCCGAGGTCGTCTATCGGGAGATCGAAGATCTCTCCCACACCTATCCGCGGGACGAGAACCCGAGAATCCTGGACTGGCTGCTGCGCACTTGACGGAACCGCGCAACCAACTCCCCGTGCAAGTCGACAGCAACCATCGCCGCGGGTTCTACGACGACGGTGTCGTCTGCCTCCGGGGCGCCTTGGGCGCGGATCACCTCCGCGCCGCCCGGGCCGCTTGGGAATGGAGCGTCAGCCATCCCGGTCCCCTGGCAAGCGGCCTGCTGCAGGACACGGACGGCGCCTTCCAGGATCTCTGCAATCCCCGGTGGCGGGGTGCGTACGAGACCCTGGTGCGGGAGTCGCCCCTCGCGGACTACGCGGCGGCGCTGTGGGGCGCCGCATCCGTCTGGTTCCTGTACGAGCAGGTGTTCCGCAAGCGCGGCGGCGCGGCCGGCCGCACGCCCTGGCACCAGGACACGTCCTATCTGGCCCTGGACGGGGAGCACCTGGTGGCCTTCTGGATCAGCTTCGAGTCGATCCCGCAAGCCAACGCACTCGAGTTCGTGCGCGGCTCGCACCGCGCCGTCCTGTACAACACGTCGCGTTTCGACCCGGAAGATCCCACGCTTCCGATTGCACCGTCGGACGACTTGCCCAACCTGCCCGACATCGAGGCCGGGCGCGGTGCGTTCGACATTGTCGGGTTCGCGACGGAGCCGGGCGACGTGGTGGCGTTCCACACCTCCACGCTGCATGGTGGGGGACCCGTGGACCGGAGCACGCCGGAACGCCGCACCCTCACGCTGCGCTTCTTCGGCGAGGACGTGGTGAGCGCGGCGCGCCCAGGTCCAGCCGGGCCGTTCTACGAAGACATCCAGGAACTCGTGCCGGGCGAGCCTTTCCGGCATCCGCGCTTCCTGCAGGTGCGCGGTGCGGGAGGAGACCCTTAGGCGCCGGGCTTGATCGAGTAGTTCAGTTCCGCCGCGGCGCGATAGGCCGGCCGTTCGTGGTGGCGCGCCCGGTAGGCGTCGAGGGCCGGCGCCAAGTCGAAGCCGTAGGCCACGGCCCAGTCGAGGCAGGACGTCAGCAGGATGTCCACACCGGAAAAGGTGTCCCCCACCGCGAACGGCGCGTCGCCCAGCCGGCCCTCCGCCCAGCGGATCTGCTTGTTGAAGCCGTCGCGGGCCGCCTGCATCGCCGCCGGCGCCTCGCCGTAGAGCGCCGCCAGGTCCCCGTGCTTGCGCATGACGTAGAGCGTGTGGGCGTCGAGTTCCATCAGGATGAAGGAGGTCCACTCATCGTAACGCGCGCGCTCGACGCTGCCGACCGGGGGCGTCAGGCCGCCGTACTTGTCGCCGAGGTAGGTGACGATCGCCGCGCTTTCGGTGAGCACGAGGTCGCCGTCCACCAGGACGGGCACCTTTTCCTTGATGCTGAGCGTCCGGAACTCGTCCGTCTGGGTGGCGCCGGTACGCGGACCGATGAGCTTGGTCTCGTACTTCACGCCGAGTTCGTGCAAGGCCCAGTGAGGGCGGATCGTGCGGCCGGTCGCGCCGCCCCAGAGCGTCAGGGTCATGGCGTGCATCCTCTTTCGGCCGACGGATGATAGCCCGGGCCTTTTCATGTACGCATGTACAGGTATAATGGCAGGTCCGTTCAGGCGACGGAACCGGGCCGGAGGATGAACCGCAAGGAGGTCCACAAGGGACGCGGCGCCGTGTCCAATCCCGCGGGCCGTTTCGAGCATCACCGGAGCGCGCCCGTGGACGATGGCTGGGCGCCGGCGACGGGCGATTTCGGCGAGTTCGAGGAGTCCTCGCCCGAGACGCAGTTCCTGCCGGACCGGACGAAGAACCTCATCGCCACCAACGACTCGCCGGACATCCCGTTCAGCCAGTCCATCAATCCGTACAAGGGGTGCGAGCACGGCTGCATCTACTGCTACGCCCGTCCGACCCACGCATATCTCGACCTCTCGCCCGGCCTCGACTTCGAGACCCGCATCTTCTACAAGACCGGCGTCGTCGAGCGGCTGCGGGAGGCGCTCGACCACCCGCGCTACGAGTGCTCGACCCTGGCGATGGGCACGAACACCGACCCGTACCAACCCGGCGAACGCCGCCTCAAGATCACCCGGCGCATCCTCGAGACCCTGCTCGAGTACCGGCATCCGGTGAGCATCGTCACGAAGGGAGCTGCCGTCCTGCGGGACCTTGACCTGCTCGTACCGCTGGCCGAACAGGGGCTCGCCGTCGTGATGCTGAGCGTGACCACCCTCGACAACGCGCTGAAGAACAAGCTGGAGCCGCGCACCGCCTCTCCGGGCGCGCGGTTGCGGGCCGTGCGCACCCTGCACGAAGCGGGCATTCCCGTCGGCGTGATGGCCGCGCCGATGATCCCGTACATCAACGACCAGGAGCTCGAGCGCATCGTCGAGGCCGCCGCGGAAGCGGGGGCGCGCGACATCCGCTACACGATGCTGCGCCTGCCCTACGAGGTGAAGGACCTGTTCCGGGAGTGGTTGCGCGAGCACTATCCCCTGAAGGCCGACCACGTCATGAGCCGGGTCCGCGACAGCCGTGGGGGCAAGGACTACGACGCGCAGTGGGGCGTGCGGATGCGGGGCGAAGGCGCGTTCGCGGACCTGCTCGCCAAGCGCTATGAGGTCGCGTTGCGCAAGTACGGACTCACGGAGCGGGGCCTGCCCACCCTCAGGACGGACCTGTTTCGGCCGCGGACGGAACAGCTGGGGCTTTTCTGAACGGGGCCACGAGCCATACGCCAACCCCGATCGCCGCCCAGCCAATCACCATCGCCCATTCGTACGGCCACACCAACGACGACGGGCTGAACGGCATGTAGAGCGAGAGCAGTCCGAGCGCAAGGACGATGGCGGTGACGCCCACGGTCCGAGGCCACCGGACGCGGAACGGACGGGGCATTGCGGGATTCGTGCGCCGCAGCACGAGAAAGGCGATGGGTACGAACACGTACGCGACCACCACCGCCATCGAGCCCGCGTTGACGAGCCACACGAGGATGGACCGCCCAAAGAGGGGCGAGATGCACGACAGCACGCCGAGCACCACGATACCGACCCAGGGCGTGCGGTACTTCGAGTGCAGGCGGGCGAAGGCGGGAGGCAGCACGCCCGACTCCGCCAGGGCGAACATCAGGCGGCTGCCGCAGATGATGAACGCGTTCCAGCTCGTGAGGATGCCGCCCACGCCCCCGGCGATGAGCGCGGCCCCGGCCCAGCGGCCGCCCCACAGCGCCGTAGCGGCGTCCGCGGTGGCCACGGACGACGCGCTCCGGGCGTCGGCATCGAGGGCCAGGGCGACGCCGAAGGAAATGGCCCCGTACCAGAGCACGGCCAGCACGAGCGACCCGATGAGGAGCCACCCGATCCGGTGAGGGGGC
The DNA here is from genome assembly GCA_009840715.1 of Gammaproteobacteria bacterium. Taxonomy (GTDB): domain Bacteria; phylum Pseudomonadota; class Gammaproteobacteria; order Pseudomonadales; family Azotimanducaceae; genus VXNE01. The sequence goes on along the minus strand of VXNE01000339.1, from coordinate 8,692 downwards.
AGGTCGATCTCCTCTGCGGACTGCGGCAGGACATCGAACCCCACCATGAGCGCCGGGACCATGATCAGCACGGTGAGGACGCCCGTCACGGGAACCGCGACGAGCGGCTCGGCATTCTGCCAGGCGCCGTTGGCCCCGGCGCCGGCGAGGAGCAGCAGACCGGCCAGCAGGATCGCCCCGGTGATGGCGCTCTGCACGAACGCCGCCGTCCGGATGCCGATGACGTTGATCCAGGTCATGACCACGGAGCCCGCGACGCCCAGGACCACGAAGCCGAGGTGCACGGGCGCTCCCGCGACGTGCCAGAGCGTGCCCATCCGGATCTCGGGGAAGAGGTACTCGACTGCGGTCGGCAGCGCGACGGACTCGAACACGCACACCGCCGTGTACGCCATCAAGAGCGCCCAGGTGCAGACGAAGGACCACCCGGGTCCGAGGGCCACGTGCGTGTAGACGTGCTCGCCGCCCGCCTGGGGCATCGCGGAGACCAGTTCCGAGTAGGTCAGGCCGATGAATGCGATGGCGACCCCGCCCGCGGCGAAGGCGATGAGCGTTCCGAGGGAGCCGGCATTGTCGACCCAGTGCCCCGTCAGGAGCACCCAGCTCCAGCCGATCATCGCCCCGAAGGAGAGCGTGAGCACCTCCCGCGAGCGGAGCACGCGTTTGAAACGATCCGGGGGAATGTCAGAATCCACGGCCAGCCGAAAGCGCGGAGCATTCTCCCCGATCCTCATGGACAGTGACAGGACCCTGGCCGTTGCGGTTGGACACAAGTCCGCGCAGGTCGTGGTGACGGAGGACGGCGGTCTGGAACTCTGGCTCGACGGCTGCCTGCGCAAGCGGCGGGAACCTTCGGTGCGTGAGCCCCTGTACGTCTGGACGAACGTGGAGCTGCACTGGGAGGAGCACCGCTACGTGGAGGCTCGGTACTGGCCCTCGGGGAACCGGCTGGAGGTCACCGTCAACGGCGCGCCGGTGATCGTGTAGTCAACCTGCGGCTTGCCGTAGGGGACAGGCCAGATTGATGCTGGCCTTTGGCCAGGGCACAGGTGGCCTTGCGCGGCACGTCGTAAGAGGTCATTCGCAAGGAGGCGGGCTCGGACGCCTGCATGTCTTGGGATATGGCTCCCTCGCGGGCCTTAACTCCGGATTCCGCTCCTCCGGCTGACGCGATGGAGCCGTCGCTGGAAGTACCGCCGGAACGCATCGTTCTCGGGCCATGCCGTCGGATCGGCCCAGACCGTCCAGGATCAGGACGAAGCCCTCCGGCGGTTCGCGGTCCTCCGCGCAGTGGCCGTCAATCCGCTTGATTGCCTCCAAGAACACCCGCGCATAGAGCCGGTTCGGATTGTGCACGCCGGGTGCCGCCGTCTTCCTCACGCCGACATAGAACACGAAGCCACCTAGCCGCTCGATCTTGTTGAACAGCCGGTTGGTGAACCTTCGTAGCTCTGGATACCTGGTCACGTTGGTGAGCGTGTAAAAGCTTGCGCCTTTCTTCTCCCACAGCGCGGGATGCGTTCCCGACCGCTCGATCTCAAACGCAAGTAGCTCGCACTTGCGTTGGAAGAACCAAGTCCCGAAGCCGCGCACCACTTCCGCCGGGAGCACGAAGCCGGCCAGCCCGAAAACCGGGCTCTCGTTGTATTTGGGATGCTGGCGACCGATGTAGGGACCGATATCTCCGAACTCGTCGAGATAGGCGAAAAGCGTCACTCTCCGGTCCCCAGAAACGCGAAAGCCCGCGCCGGAACGCGGGCCTCGGAGAGAGGGCAAGACGAGCTTGCGCCTCACGGCGAAAGATAGGCCCACGCGCCCGGCACGGTCAAGTCGTCCGTGCGCACTTCATGCCGTGAACGCGAAACCGTGGCGGGCGACGTGCGGAGTTGGCGCGGCGAAACGTAGGCGGAGCCGCCCCGTTTCAGCAGTCGACGGTCGCGCCCCTCAATCCCAAGGCCGCACGATCACCTTGCCGTGCGCATCCGGCCGGGCCAGGTCGGCGAATGCGCCGGCGACGCCGTCGAGCCCCACGGTGTGCGTGACGATCGGGCCCACGTCGAGCTTTCCGTTCGCGATGTGGTGCAGCGTCTCGTGGAACTCCCGCACCGTGTACCCCAGCACGTACTGCACGTTGAGTTCCTTGTTGACCGCGATCAGCGGGCGCGAACGGTCCATCTGCAGACAAACCCCGACGACGACGATGCGGGCCCGCTGCGGAGCGTTCAGGAAGAGCTCGTCGATCATGCCGGGGACGCCGACGCATTCGAAGATCACGGTCTGGTCCCGACCGGTGATCTGGTCCAGCCCGTAGGGGGTCTCCTCGCGGGGATCGACCACGACGTCCGCCCCGAGCGCGACGGCCAGCTCGCGCCGCCTGGCGGAGAACTCGGAAACGGCCACTGGACCGGCTCCCCTGGCCTTCAGGTTCGCCGTCACGGCCAGGCCGACGGGTCCGGCGCCGATGACGACGATCCCCTCGTCCCCCTCGAGGCGCGCCATGTTGACCGCGTGGTAGCCGACGGCCATGGGCTCCGTGAGGGCGGCGTGATCCCTCGGCGTGCCGTCGGGCACCGGCATCAACAGGCGCTCGGAGAGCAGCATGTACTCCCCGAAACCCCCGGGCGCCTCGGGGGAGTATCCGACGCCGACCGTGACAGGTCGCGCCAGGGCGGGCACCGAGCAGACGAGGTCCCCCGCGCGGAGGTCGCCGCGGGTGTCCATGACCTCGGCGCAGAACTCGTGGCCGAGCACCACGGGGTCGAACGTCGTGAGCTTGAAGGCGCCGCCCGCCTCGATGCTGGTTGCGACGAACTCCTCGGTGTGGCGCGCCGCGTGCAGGTCCGACCCACAGATGCCGCAGGCCACGGACTTCACCACGACTTCGCCTTCGGCCGGGGTCGGGTCGGGCATGTCCTCGACCCAGATGCGCCCGCGTTCCATGAGCGCCGCGCGCATGGTCAGCCCCCCGGTGCCGCCGTCACTCGAGGCGCCAGGCGCACGGCGCGGCGGAAGTCGTCCACGATGTTGTAGAGGCACGGCACCAGGATCAGCGTGATGACGGTCGCGAACAGGATCCCGAACGCGATGGAGACGGCCATCGGAATGACCATCGAGGCCTGCATGCCGCCCGCGGCGAGGATCGGGACGAGGCCGAAGAAGGTCGTGAGCGACGTCAGGAGGATCGCGCGGAAGCGGCCCTTGCCCGACTCGAACGCGGCGTTCGCCGGCGAGGCGCCGAGAGAGATCGCGCGGTTCACGAAGTGCACCATGATGAGACTGTCGTTCACCACCACGCCCGACAGCGCGATGATGCCGATCAGGGAGACGGCGTTGAGCGTCATCCCGAGCAGCAGGTGCCCGATCACCGCCCCGATGATGCCGAACGGGATGGCGGTCATCACGATGAGAGGCTGCACGTAGGACTTGAGCGGGATCGCCATCAACGCGTAGATGCCGAAGAGGGCGGCGAGGTACGCGTAGCCCATCGCCTCCAGGGACATGCGCTCTTCCCGGGAACTGCCCGTGAGATCGTAGGTCACGCCCGGATACCGGCTCAGGAGCGTCGGCATGAAGTCTTCGGTCACCTGCGCCACGACGCGCATCGGCTCGGCCACGGCCAGATCCGCGTTCGACCGCACGGTCACGGCGGTCTGTCCGCCGGTGCGGGTGATGACGTTGTAGCCCTGGACGATCTCGTACTCGGCCACCGCCCCGAACGGGACCTCGCGGCCGTCGGGCGTGCGGATCCACATGCTCTCGAGGTTGCCGATGGACTTCCGCTCCGCGCGCGGGTAGCGGACCATCACCTTCACCTCGTCGTCCCCGCGCTGGATGCGCTGCGCTTCGGCGCCGTAGAACGCCTCGCGCACCTGCCGGGCCAGGTCGGCCAGGGTGACGCCGAGGGCCTCGGCCTCGGGCCGGACGCGCAGTTTGAGTTCTTCGGGACCGGCGCTGGCGCTGCTCTTGATCTCGTAGAGGCCGTCGTACGTGCGCAGGTGCTCGACGAGTTCCTCCGCCGCCTCCTCCACGAGACGGTGGTTGTTGCCCTTGAGCGAGATCTGGATGGGCGCTTCTCCGCCCATGTGCATGCTGGAGTAGAACTTGAGTTCCTTCGTCCCGGCGATCTCCCCGACCTTGTCGCGCCAGCGCTGCTCCACTTCCTTGGGGCTAACGGGGCGGTCGTCGCTCCGGTCGAGCTCCACCTGCATGCGCGCCTTGGCGCCCTCCCACACGTAGGCGAACAGGGACTGGGCGACGTCCACGTCGATGTTCCGTTCGGCCTTGATCTCCTCGTTCACCGCGCGCAGCCCCGCGTCCATCTCCTCGACGATGTCGCGGATGAGCGACTCGGGAGCCCCTTCCTGGAGTTCCACCTGGGCGACCACGAAATCCGCGTCCATCTCCGGAAAGAAGACGAATCGCACCAGGCCGCTGGCGACGAGCCCGCCGGCCAGGATGAGCAACCCGACGAAGAAGGCCAGGGTCGCGTAGCGGAACTCGATGGCCCGCTCGAGGACCGGCGCGTAGACGTTCTCGATGAACCACTTGAGGCCCCGGTCGACGCGGTCGGCGAACCCGGCCTTCGGCCCGTGCGAGGACTTCATCACGGCGAGATGGGACGGGAGGATGAGCTTCGACTCGACGAGCGAGAAGAGCAGGCAGAAGACCACCACCCAGCCGATCGCGCCGTTGATGGTCGACATCGGCCCCGTGACCAGCAGCATCGGCAGGAACGCCATGATCGTCGTCAGCACGCCGAAGGTCGCGGGCACCGCGACCCGGCGCGCGCCGGCGACGATGTTGGCCGGTGTGTAGCCCCGTTCCTCGGTATACGTGTAAACGCTCTCCGCGATGATGATGGCGTCGTCCACCACGATGCCGAGCACCAGGATGAACGCGAACAGGCTCATGATGTTGATCGACACGTCCACGAACGGGACGGGCAGCATCATGAACGCGCCGAGGAAGGCCACCGGCAGCCCGATGATCACCCAGGCGGCGATCTTCATGTGGAGGAAGAGCCCGAGAATGACGAACACCAGCACGGCGCCCATCGCCATGTTCTCGAGCATCATGTTGAGGCGGCCCTTGAGGTAGAACGAACCGTCCGCCCAGGCCGTGAGACCGACGCCCTCCGGCAAGGTGGCCTGGCGCTCGTCGACGAAGCGGCGCACCGCCTCGCTGATCTCGATCTCGTTCTCCTCCTTCGTCGACATGACGTTGATGCCGAAGCTGGGTTCCCCATTGAAGAAGGCGAAGCTCTCCACCTCCGCGAAGCCGTCGTGGATGGTCGCGATGTCGCCGAGGGTGACACGGGTCCCGTCCGGCCGCGTCAGCAGGACGATCCGCTCGAACTCGGTGCCGGTGTAGGCCTGTCCTTTTGCGCGCAGGCGGATGTCCCCGGCCTCCGAACGGATCGCGCCGCCGGGCAGGTCGATCGACCAGCCGGGGACGGCGCGGGGGACCAGGTGCAGCGTGAGGCCGTACTTGGGCCGCCTGTGCTCGGAGATCTC
>VXNE01000339.1:0-3169 GCA_009840715.1 Gammaproteobacteria bacterium | reverse complement strand
TTTTTTTGCCCGTTGTTGTTTGTCCCGTGCGTCGTTACGCTTGGCGGGGCGGGCTAGGTCCTGCTGCCGTCGCTGCTGGGGGCGGGCGACCTGGTCCAGCGTGAGGCCGTACTGGCGCAGCGTGTGCTCGGAGATCTCGATCGAGATCTCGAACGGGCGCGAACCCATGACCTCCGCGTAGGACACTTCCGGCAGTGCGGTGACTTCCTCGCGGATGCGCTCCGTAAGCTGTTTCAGGGAAGTCTCGTCGAGGTCGCCGTGGATCTGCAGGTTGAGTACGCCGCGCCGGTGCGTGTACTTGGAGATGACGGGGCGTTCCGTCTCCGCGGGGAACGTGGAGATGCCGTCCACCGCGAGCTTCACCTCGTCGGTCACCTCCGCCACGTCGTGGCTCTCCTCGACCTCGATCATGACCTGGCCCATGCCCTCGAAGGCGATGGAGTCGACGCGGCGGATGCCCTGGATGGACTCGATGGCCTCCTCGATCTTGACGACGACGCCCTCCTCGACTTCCTGGGGCGCCGCGCCGAGGTAGGGAACGGACACCGTGAGCTGGCCGAAGTTGAACTCCGGGAAGCTCTCTTTCTTGACGACGATGAGGCCCCAGATGCCCCCGCCGATGATCAGGAACATCAGCAGGTTGGCTGCCACGTGGTTCGTGGCGAACCAGCCGATCAGGCCGCGCATCTCGTTTTCGGGCTCGTGCGGATACGACCCGGCGGGGCTATCAGCCATCCAGCCGCACCTTCATGCCGGGCAGCGGCTGGTCTATCGGCGTGGTGACGTAGCGGTCGCCGTCGGCCAGGCCCGCGGCGATGTAGGCGAACTCGTCGTCGGTGCGGACCACGTCGACTTCGCGGGGGTGAATGGCCAGGGCCTCGTCGACTACCCAGACCGTGGTGCCCCGTACCAGCGCGTGCCGGGGCAGGGCGAACAGGTCGCCTCCCGCCGTGCCCGCGATCTCCGCCGCCACGAACGTGCCGATGCGCAGCGGCCGGGCCGGTTCGTCCGGCGGGCGGTCGAGGTCGTAGGGGTCGTCGATCTGCGCGACCACGTAAAGCACACGGCTCGTCGCGTCGAACACGCCCTCGGAACGCACCACCTGTGCGGACCGCGAGAAGGCCTCGCCACCGAACTCGGCGTGCAGCGTGACCGGCAGCGTGCCGCCCCCCTCGAGCCGCTCGAGGTCCAGGTAACGCAGGTCCTGCTGCGTCAGCGGCAGGCGCACTTCGGCGCGATCTACCGCGAAGGCGCGCGCGAGTTGCGCCCCCACGTTCACGAACTGGCCCACGTCGGCGATCTTCTCCCGGATCATGCCGTCGTACGGCGCGCGGATGACGGTCCGCCGCAGGTCCTCCCGCGCCTTGTCGTACTCGGCGTTCTTCGATTCGAGTTCGGCGAGCGCCTGCTGCAACTGCGGTTTGCGCAGCGTGAGGTCCGAGGCCGGCCCCCGGGCCGCGTCGAGCCGCTGCAGCCGCTCCCAGTCCTCCAGCGCGTAGCCGGCGAGGGCGTGTTCGGTAGCGACCTGGGTCTGGGCCTTGGCGACCTCCGCCCGCGCGCGTTTCACGCTCGCCTCGTAGATGCGTGGGTCCATGCGGATGAGCACGTCGCCGCGCTTGAAGAACCCCCCGCTGACGAAGGCCGGAGACACCTCCACGATCTGTCCGGCGACTTCCGACACCAGGGTCGTCTCCGTGCGCGGCGACACGGAGCCGCGGGAGGTGACGATGAAGCGGACGGGCCGGCGCTCGGCGACGTCGACGGAAACAAGCAGCGAAGGGGGCGGCGCGGGCTTCTGCATCGCTTCCGGCCGCGACTGGATCATGATGAAGGAGGCGCCGATGGCGACCGCCAGGAAGACGACGGGGAGGAGGACCTTCAGGAAACCGTGCATTTTCGGGTACCGCTGGGGGCGCTCGTAGCGATACGAAAAGTAACGTACAGTGCGCGCATCTTAACCGATGGCCTCCGGCAATGCCCGACCGCCAGGCCGCGCGTTCATTGACCGCCGACGCTGCCGCGGGCGCGTTTGCCCGCGACGGCTACATCGTCGTGCGCGGACTCGCGCCGCGGGACGCCTGCGCTGCGATGGCGACGCAGGTGCTGGCCGCCCTGGATCCGCTGGTCGGCCCGGCGGAGTTCGAGGCGGACGTCGGCTACCCGGGCGCCCCGGCCGCCCGCGGTGCCCGCGGTGGGGACACGCCCAGGCGGCTGCTCAATGCTTACGCCCGTGGCGCGGAGTTCCGTCGGTGGGCGACGGACGCCGGCGTACTCGCGACGCTGTCCGGCTTGACCGGCGGCCAGCACCTGCTGCTGTCTCAGTGCCACCACAACTGCGTCATGACCAAGCACCCCGGATACGGCAGCGCCACCCTCTGGCACCACGACATCCGCTACTGGTCCTTCGAGCGGCCGGACCTGGTGTCGGTGTGGCTGGCCCTCGGCTGGGAGCGGGCCGCCAACGGCGCGTTGTGGGTGATCCCGGGAAGCCATCGGCTCCGTGTCGGCCGGGGGCGGCTGGACCGGGACCTGTTCCTGCGTCCGGAGTCCCCCGAGAACGCGCGGCTGATCGACGCCGCGGTTCCCCTCGAACTCGAGGCCGGCGACGTGCTCTTCTTTCACTGCCGACTGTTCCACGCGGCCGGCCGCAACGACACGGACCGGGTGAAGCTGTCGGTCGTGTTCACCTATCACGACGCGGACAACCGGCCGATCCCGGGCACGCGCTCGGCGCGCTATCCGTCCATCGCACCGTGAAAGAGGACGCCTTCCGCGAGGCCATGGAGGGCGTCGAGCGGCTTGATTCCCAGCGCCTGCCGGGCGCACCTCCGGGGGAGCCGACGCCGGGACAGCGGCGGCGCCGGGATGCCGCCGTGGCATAGGAACTCGAGCCCGACCCGAACTACCTCCATGCGGGCGAGGTGCGGGCCATGGACCCGTACGAGCGCTTCGAGTGGAAGAAGGACGGCGTGCAGCCCGCCGTGTTCCAGAAGCTGAAGAGCGGCGGCTACCTGGTGGAGGGGCGCCTCGACCTGCACCGGCGCACGGTCGAGGAGGCGCGGGACGCGGTCTACCGGTTCCTTGCCGTATGCCGCGGACGAGGCTGGCGCTGCGTCGCGATCCTGCACGGCCGGGGACTAAGGAGCCCGACGCCCGCCCGCATCAAGAG